>CAJGDL010000162.1 GCA_904502075.1 uncultured Alistipes sp. | reverse complement strand
CATAAACATTCCTCTCCAATAAAATTTGCATCTGATCCGTTCTGTTCCATTCACGATGGCCTCGTCGCGCTTTTGCCCTCTTCGCAAAGCGTGAGAAAAAAGGGAAAATTTGAATTCGGAATGGAAATAATTCCTCATTCCTCACACCTAATTCCTAATTTATTTGTATCTTTGTCCGTATGATTGTCAAGATTTACGATAAGAATCCTTCGGAAAAGGCGTTGGATCAGGTGGTACAGACCTTGGAGCGCGGTGGGGTGGTGATCTATCCCACGGACTCGGTCTATGCTTTCGGTTGCTCGTTGCAGGCCCCCAAGGCGATCGAGACCATGCGTCGCATCAAGGGCAAGGTGGCCGAGGAGTTTTCGGTCTTGTTCGATTCGCTCTCGCGGGTGGCCGAGTATTGTCGGGTTGACAACGAGACCTTCAAACTGCTGAAGCGAGCCCTACCGGGGCCCTATGTCTTTTTGCTGAATGCCTCGTCGCGTATGCCCGACAAAGCCCTCTCGAAGCGGAAGACCATTGGTGTTCGCATGCCCGACAACACCATTGCGCAGGCCTTGGTCGAGCGGTTGGGCTCCCCGATGCTCACCACCTCGGTCGACATCGTGGCGGGCGAGGAGGAGTATGCCACCGACCCCGAACTTATGGAGGAGCGTTTTGGCGCAGAGGTTGCCTTGGTGGTTGACGGCGGCTATGGCTCCACGGAGCAGACCACGGTGGTCGATCTGACCTCGGGAGAGCCGGAGTTGATCCGCGAAGGATTGGGAGATATTTCGATTTTGTAGGGTGAGCCCACTTTTACTGGATGATAGAAGAACTAAAAAAGATAAAACGATGAAAAAACAGACTTTTTGGCCCGAAGTGAGCCGTTATGGAGCCATTGTTGGTGGCGTGGAGGTGTTGTTCTTACTCCTCGGAGCCCTGTTCTACGGCAAGAGTGCCCTCACGATGCTCTTTTCGGTGTTGCATGTGGCGATCTTCGTCACCTTGATCTACCTCTTTACGAAGCGTCGTTCGGTGTTGTATGGTGCAGATGGCTACACCTTTGGCGATGGAATGAAGTTCATCTTCTTCGTCTCGCTGCTGGGTGGTGTGCTGGCCGGTGCCTACGACATCGTGGCCCGCAATTGGCTCTTCCCCGGGCTCTATCGCGAGATGGCCGACACGATGCTGACCGCCATGGCCCAGGCCAAACTCCCCACCTCGCAGCTTGTTGAGGTGAAGGAGTCTTTGAACAAGACCCTCTTCTCGCCTATCTATGTGGTAGGTAGCGATGTCTTGGGTTTGGGGTTGCGCGGACTCTTCTTCGGTCTCTTTATCGCCGCCTTCACGCGCCGCGAGGTCAATATTTTCGAGCAGTCGGACTCCGAATAGTGGAAATTCATGAGCCATAAACTCGATATCTCGGTAGTTGTTCCCCTCTATAATGAGGAGGAGTCGCTGCCCGAATTGGTGGCCTGGATCGACCGTGTCTGCTTGGCGGAGCACCTCTCCTATGAGGTGATTCTGGTAGATGACGGCTCGAACGATGGTTCTTGGGGGGTGATCGAGACGCTGAAAACCCGCTATCCGGCCATTCGTGCCATCCGTTTTGCCCGCAACTACGGCAAGTCGGGAGCCCTCTACTGCGGCTTTGCGGTGGCTCGCGGTGAGGTGGTCTTCACGATGGATGCCGACCTGCAGGATTCGCCCGATGAGATCCCCGAGATGCGCCGCATGATCCTCGACGAGGGCTATGACCTGGTCTCGGGGTGGAAGAAACGGCGTTTTGACCCGATCGGCAAGCGTTGGCCGAGCAAGTTTTTCAACTTCACGGCACGCCTTGTTTCGGGTATCAAGTTGCACGACTTCAACTGCGGACTCAAGGCTTACCGTCGGCGCGTGGTAAAGGCCGTGGAGGTCTTCGGTGAGGGACGGCAAGGAATGGGTGGCCTTTTCGGAAAAGAGAAGGATGAGAATTACTGATTACCTAAATCCTTCAGCAAGGTTAGGTAGAACGCCAGCTTTTCTTG
>CAJGDL010000161.1 GCA_904502075.1 uncultured Alistipes sp. | reverse complement strand
TTCGTCGTGGAGTTTCTCATTGAGTTCCTTAACCATGCGCTCGATCACCTTCGACTTATAGAGCGCCATGCAACGGGGAACACCCGCCGAGAGCATCTCCATCTCGCTCTCCACATGGATCTCCTTTTGGGTCCAGATTTGGCTCGGCACATAGTTATCATCCGAGGAGAGGACATCGACCGCCACCTTGCAGACCTCGGGGTCGTGATGGTTCACGAAGTGGCGCGTGGGGATCTCGACCCCGCTACCCTGTCTCTCCCATTCGGCGCGGTAGGTACGCAGGATCTCATTATAGTAGGGATTTTGAAATTGCAGGTTATCGGCATCGAGGTCGGCAAAGATCACCTCAGCCACGTTGCAACTGATCATCGCACGCCCCTCCTTGAGGTCGAAATTTTGGTGACCATACTTCAGCAGATACTTCACCAACTCTCCCTCCAGCGCCTCGGCACTGCTTCCGCCTCGGATTCCCTCCTTATACAAGGGGAGGTTGGTCGCCGTAGCCGCGTGCTGCTCCTCGCGGATTTGGGCAGCCTGGCGGCGCATAAACTCCTCGGTTTCGCGATCTCCCGTAGCGGTGTGGCGTTTGCGGGCCACCTCCGCAATCAGCACATGCTCATCGACATCCATGATGCGGGCGCACTCCTTCGTATAGACCGAGCGGTGGATCGAATCGGGGATCTGCACAATCGACTGCACCATGTCGGCAATGAGTTGGGCCTTCTTGATCGGGTCGCGCTGTGCCTCGCGCATCAAGAGTTGGGCCTTGAAGGTGATGAAATCGACCTCATGCTCCAAGATATAGGTACGCACCTCGTCGGCCGAGTGTTTGCGAGCAAAGGAGTCGGGGTCATCCTCCGCAGGAAGCGAGACCACACGCACATTCATCCCCTCGGACAGGATCATATCGATTCCGCGGATCGAGGCATGAATACCGGCCGAGTCGCCGTCGTAGATCACCGTGATATTCTTCGTGAAACGCTTCAGCAGGCGGATCTGCTCCGTGGTGAGCGACGTACCAGACGAGGCAACGACATTCTCGACCCCTGCCTGGTGCATGGAGATCACATCGGTATAACCCTCCACCATAATGGCCACATCCTGCTGTTGGATCGCCCGCTTGGCAAAATAGAGGCCGTAGAGCTCGTTCTTCTTACTGTAGATGATACTCTCGGGCGAGTTGAGGTACTTACCGACATTCTTGTTTGTCCCCAAGATACGGCCTCCGAAGGCCACGATACGCCCCGAAAGGTTGTGTACAGGGAAGATTACGCGGTCGCGGAAACGGTCGAAAAGGTGACCGTCGCGGTCGCTCTTGATCGAGAGGCCCACCCCCGTGAGGTACTCCTCCTTGTAACCCGCCTTGAGGGCCGCCTCCGACATCGCGGCGCCGCGTGCCGAGCAGAAACCCAGGCCAAACTTGCGGATTGTAGCCTCTGTAAATCCTCGCTTTTGGGCAAAGTAGGGCAATCCCACCGAACGCCCCTCCTCCGATTCGTGGAGGTACTGCTGGAAGTAGTCGGCCGCCCAACCATTGACCACGAACATACTCTCGCGGTCGTCGTTGCGGCGCACCTCCTCCTCGGTGAGCTCCTTCTCGTGGATTTCGATGCCGTAGCGCTTGGCCACCACCTTCACCGCCTCGGGGAACGACAGGCTCTCGTGCTCCATAACAAAGGTGATCGCGTTGCCGCCCTTGCCACAGCCGAAGCACTTGTAGACCCCCTTCGAGGGCGAAACCACAAACGAAGGGGTCTTCTCGTTGTGAAACGGACAGCACGCCATGTAGTTGACACCCTTACGTTTGAGCGTCACATAATCGCCCACAATCTCGACGATGTTGGCGGCGGCAAAGACCCTATCTATGGTTTCTCGATCAATCATGCGGACAAAGGTACGAAATAATTCAAAATTCAAAATTCAAAATTCAAAATTATTTCCCTTGTCGTTGGGATTATACACAGCAACTATTCCGGTGCGCAAGCCCAATTTTGAATTTTGAATTCTGAATTTTGAATTGCT
>CAJGDL010000160.1 GCA_904502075.1 uncultured Alistipes sp. | reverse complement strand
TTTGTCAAAATTTTTGTAAAACCATACTAAAACTAAAAAAATTATGTTCAAATCACACCCCAAAGGTCTTTTGGCGGCGGCTTTGAGTAATATGGGCGAGCGTTTCGGCTACTATATTATGAATGCCGTGCTCGTACTGTTCCTCTGCTCGAAGTTCGGTCTGAGCGAGGAGAAGAGTACGCTGATTTATTCGTTCTTCTATGCCGGTATCTACCTGCTGGCACTCGTGGGCGGTTGGATCGCCGACAAGACCCAGAATTACAAGGGAACCATCATGACGGGTCTGATGGTGATGGCCACCGGTTATGTCATCCTCTCGATTCCCATCCTCTCGACCTCGGAGAACATCTACTGGTTGCTGCCGATGACCTGCCTGGCTCTGTTCATCATCGCCTTCGGTAACGGTCTGTTCAAGGGTAACCTCCAGGCTCTGGTAGGTCAGATGTACGACAACTTCGAGGCCGAGGCCGCCAAGCAGGGCGAGGAGGCTCTCAAGATTGCCAAGTCGAAGCGTGACTCGGGTTTCCAGATCTTCTATGTATTCATCAACATCGGTGGTGTGATCGCCCCCTTCGTGGCTCCTCTGCTGCGTGAGTGGTGGCTCAAGACCAACGGCTTCCTCTACAACGCCAAGTTGCCCGCCCTCTGCCACGAGTACCTGGAGAAGGGTCAGGAGATGGCTGCCGGCCAGCTCGAGAACCTCCAGACGCTGGCTACGGAGGCTTCGATCAACGCCCAGGCTGTTGTTGATACCGCTTTCTGCACCAACTACCTGCAGATCTTCAACGAGGGTGTTCACTACTCGTTCATTGCATCGGTAACCGCCATGTTGATCTCGCTCGTAATCTTCTTCTTCACCAAGAAGATCTTCCCCAACCCCGAGAAGAAGGTTGTCGTTACTTCGGACTACACGCCCGAGGAGCGCAAGGCCGCCGCTACGGAGATCAAGCAGCGTCTCTACGCCCTGTTCGCCGTGCTCTTCATCGCCATCTTCTTCTGGTTTGCCTTCCACCAGAACGGTACGTCGCTTTCGCTCTTCGCCCGCGACTTTGTGAAGTCGGAGAGCGTGGCTCCCGAGATCTGGCAGGCCCTCAACCCCTTCTTCGTGATCGTGCTGACGCCCGTGATCATCTGGATCTTCGGTACGCTGGCTGCTCGCGGTAAGGTGATCTCGACCCCCCGTAAGATTGCTATCGGTATGGCTATCGCCGGTACCGCCTACCTCTTCCTGATGCTCTACTCGATGACGCAGGGCTACCCCTCGGCAAACGCTTTCCGTGCGCTGCCCGTAGCCGAGAGCAGCTCGATGCTTAGCGGTCCGTGGGTACTGATCGTCCTCTACTTCTTCCTCACGGTGGCCGAGCTCTTTATCTCGCCGCTGGGTCTTTCGTTCGTATCGAAGGTGGCTCCCAAGCACCTGCAGGGCTTGTGCCAGGGTCTGTGGCTCGGTGCTACGGCCGTAGGTAACCTGATGCTGTGGGTAGGCCCGCTGATGTACAACGCTTGGCCTATCTGGCAGGCTTGGGCTGTATTCCTCAGCGTATGCCTCATCTCGATGGGTATCATGCTCGGCATGGTGAAGTGGTTGGAGCGCGTAACGGGCGAGACCAAGGCCTAATCCGCCAACCCCATTCCAAACCCTTAGGGCGCTGCCTCATTTCGAGGCAGCGTCCTTTTTTTGCTCCATCCCCCACCCCGACGACCCTCCTTTTAGGCGCATCGACTCTACGAAAAGTCCGATTGTGGAAAAAAGAGTAATCCAAGGCGTAAAAAAGGAGAAAACTTTTTTTGTGTTTTAAGTTTTCTTCCCTATCTTTGCAGTCGATTTACTCGGACTTGGCGAATAAACGCAAAAAAAGGAGACCTCAACGCAAAGAAGATGGCACAAAAAGAGCATATAGTAAAGCAGGCGGCAGAGATGTTTGCCGCTTATGGGATCAAGGCGGTGCGTATGGACGATATTGCCCGCGAGCTAAGTGTTTCGAAACGAACTCTTTACGAGCTATTTAGCGACAAAGAGGAACTACTATATCAGTGCATACAACGATTTACGCAGTTAGGTGCTGAGAGACGTCAGGAGCAGCTGAAGAGCATAG
>CAJGDL010000159.1 GCA_904502075.1 uncultured Alistipes sp. | reverse complement strand
GAGGCGTTACGCCTCCGCCCCAATTTCATGTCGGCGCAAAATCTGCTCCTCTAAAATCGAAAAATCATCGCGATTCTCACCCCCCCCCTCCTTGAAACAAAAAAACAAAAGAGGCGTTACGCCTCCGCTATTTTTGGGCCCGAGAAGCGCAAAAATTATCCAAAGAGTCAAAAAAGAGTAAAAAAGAGCAATACTTTTCAAAATTTTTCGTACCTTTGTTAAGATAGAACCCCGATAGCCCTCCTGAGAGAGGGTAGGGGAAGGATAACAGAAAACAACGAACAGAACCTTATAACTACTATGAAAAGAGACGAACAGATTTTTGACCTTATCGCCCGTGAGCGTAAGCGTCAGATGGGTGGCATCGAGCTGATTGCCTCCGAGAACTTTGTCAGCGATCAGGTAATGGAGGCCATGGGCTCCGTGCTGACCAACAAGTATGCCGAGGGTTACCCCGCAGCACGCTACTACGGTGGTTGCCAGGTGGTGGACGAGGTGGAGAATCTCGCCATTGCCCGTATCTGCGAACTCTATGGTGCCGAGTATGCCAACGTACAGCCCCACTCGGGTGCCCAGGCCAACATGGCCGTATTCTTTGCCGTGCTGCAGCCCGGCGACACCTTCATGGGTCTCGACCTGGCACACGGTGGTCACCTCTCGCACGGCTCGCCGGTCAATATGTCGGGTAAGTATTTCAACGCCATCGGCTACCAACTCAACGAAGCCACCGGACAGGTAGACTACGAGGATATGGAGCGCAAAGCCCTGGAGCACAAACCCAAACTCATCGTAGGTGGCGCCTCGGCCTACTCGCGTGAGTGGGACTACAAGCGCATGCGCGAGATCGCCGACAAGGTGGGTGCCCTGCTGCTGATCGACATGGCCCACACGGCCGGTCTGATTGCCGCCGGTCTGCTGGACAACCCCGTGAAGTATGCCCACATCGTCACCTCGACCACCCACAAGACCCTGCGCGGTCCCCGTGGCGGTATCATCCTCATGGGCAAAGATTTCGACAATCCGTGGGGCCACACCACGCCGAAGGGGGTAGTAAAGAAGATGTCGGCCATCCTCAATTCGGCCGTCTTCCCCGGCATCCAGGGCGGCCCGCTGGAGCATGTGATCGCCGCCAAGGCCGTAGCCTTTGGTGAGGCGCTGGCTCCCGAGTACAAGGAGTACCAGAAGCAGGTGCAGAAGAACGCCAAGGCGATGGCCGAGGCCTTCGTGAAGCGCGGCTACAAGATCGTATCGGGCGGTACGGACAACCACCTCATGCTGGTTGACCTGCGCACGAAGTTCCCCGAGTTGACGGGTAAATTGGCCGAGAAGTGCCTGGTGGCCGCCGACATCACCACGAACAAGAACATGGTGCCGTTCGATTCGCGCTCGCCCTTCCAGACCTCGGGTCTGCGCTTCGGTACGCCGGCCATCACCTCGCGCGGTGTAAAGGAGGATAAGATGGATTATATCGTGGAGTTGATCGACCGCGTGCTGAACGATCCCGAGAACGAGGAGAATATCGCCGCCGTTCGCAAGGACGTGAACGCCATGATGGCCGAGTATCCGCTCTTCGCTTGGTAGTCTATTCGATGCTACAGGGGATTCTCCCCAACACTCAAAAGGCTCGGATGAGGTATGCAAGTACCTTTATCCGAGCCTTTCTTACACCTACCAAGATGTAAGACCAATGAATAAAGCCGTCGTTACGATGGGTTGTTGCAAAAGGGGAGCGTTGCAACGCTCGGCCTTAAAACCAACGATGGGCCGTACTTGCGTACTGCCCATTATTGCTTTTAAGATTAGCCGAAGCAAAGGGGTGTCCCTTTTCGCTCCGCTCGGTTTGTCGTCAGAAGGGGGTAGTGGCAACGCTCGGCCGAAAAAACAACGATGGGCTGTACTTGCGTACTGCCCATTGTTGCTTTTTGAGGTTAGCCGAAGCAAAGGGGTGTCCCTTTTCACTCCACCCGCTTTGTCGTCAGAAGGGGGTAGTGGCAACGCTCGGCCAAAAAAACAACGATGGGCTGTACTTGTGTACTGCCCATTGTTGCTTTTTGAGGTTAGCGGAAGCAATTTATCTCCCTTTTCACTCCGCCCGGTTT
>CAJGDL010000158.1 GCA_904502075.1 uncultured Alistipes sp. | reverse complement strand
GGTGGTCTCCGTAGCCACGATTTCGAAACTTCCCGTTTGGGTGTGGTACTGCGGAGCGGCCACCCGATAGGTGTGGTTCCCTAAGGAGAGTTCGGCTGCGAGGGCCCCCTCCGTCAGCGGGTGAACCATGTTGTCGATCAGCACCGTGGCGTTTTGGGGAGTCACCTCTAAGGTGACATAGTTGGTCTCCACCTTGTGCTTCTTGGGGCCCGACTCGGGTACCAGTAGGTAGAGCACATAGGTCTTATGCCCCTCGATCTTTTGGTTGAAGGTATAGGTGAAGGGCAGAAATCCCTGGGCATTGACGGTGATACTCGTCGAGCCCGCCGGAATATACATCACATACTCCGAGTTACGCGCATGGAGCACCTCACCCCGGATTCCGAGGTTGCCCTTAAAATCGACATCATCCACCGCCACGAAGACGCGCAACAGAGCGCACGGATTGCCGGCCAAGTCCAATACTTCGCGGGTCTTGGCAGCCGCATCCATCACGTTGAGCTCGAAGGATTTTAGCTGCAACTCCTGGGCCGAGAGGCGACCGATGCCGAGGGCAAAGAGCAGGGCGAAAATTAGGGTTAGTCGTCTGAACATATTTCCTTTTGTTTAGTTTACTTTTGAAGGGGCATTGTATATTTGCGCGCGATGCGCAGGATCCACATCGGAAGGTAGACGCAGAAGGGGATGCCGAGGCGGTTCCACCAGCCCGGAACGGAGCTTCGGCGTCCGCGCCACAGGGCCTTCAGTCCGCGTTTCGCACAACTGTCGGGCGAGAGCAGGACACCGATGCGCATGCCGAAGCGTTGCCAATCGCGAGGCAGTCCGTAGAGGTCGGTGGCCACCCCTGCGGGGCAAAGGGCCGTCACCTTCACCCCTCGTTCGCGTACCTCCTTCGCAAAGCCGAGCGAGAAGGCGCGGACGAAGTTTTTGCTCGCGCTGTAGATCGAGAGCCCCGGCCAGGGCATCCAAAGCGAGTAACTCGACATATTGAGGATGTAGCCGTGGCCACGCTCGGCCATCTGCTCGCCAAAGAGACGGCAGGTGAGTGTCGTGGTCATGGCATGTAGGTAGAGGATGCGCTCCAGGCGTTCGGGCTCGCACTTCAGTACATCGTTGTAGCAGAAGGTACCTGCGTTGTTGATCAGCACCTCGATTTGGGTGCCGTCGGCCGTCACGCGCTCGAAGAGTCGGCGGCCGGCATCGGGCTCGGCCAGGTCGAGGGTCAGCGTGCGCACCTCGACACTGAAGTCGCGTCGTAGTTCTTCGGCAACCACCTGCGTGCGCTCCTCATGCTGCCCTGCCAGGATGATGTTGTAGCCCAAATCGGCCAGACGACGGGCATAGCAGTGGCCAATGCCGCTGTTGCCTCCCGTTACCAAGGCCGTGGCCGACCCCTTTTTGACCTCACCTCTTCTCATTACTTGATCTTTTTAAGTTCGCGCCATAGGCGATCGGGGATCTTCTCCGTGCAGTTGTGGCAGCAGATCATCTTATCGGAGTACATGCGGGCGATGCAGTAGTCGCGGTGGTCGCAGCCGGCACGGGTGTGGAGGTCGCCCTCCTTGAGTTTGTTGATGAAGGCCGGGTCGTTGATCAGGGCGCGTGCCATCTGCAACATCTCGAAGCCCTCATCCAATACGCGCTCAATGCCTTCGCGTGAGACCAAACCGCCGACATAGACCAGCGGCCCCTTCAACTCTTTGCGGAATTTCTTGGCATTCTCCAGGAAGAAGCACTCCTCGAAGTCGTAGTCTTTGATCATCCATTGACCGAAGAGCGAAACGACGATCTTCTGCAACCACTCGTTCCAGCCCATGTAGTAGCCCATGGTCTTGGTCGGGATGCGGCCACGCATCACGGCCATCGGCGAGCGCGACACAAAGCCCGATGAGAGGACGATGCCGTGGACTCCGAATTTTTCGATCTCCTTGGCAATTTCGATGCTCTCGGGTACCTGGATGCCCCCCTTGAAGCCATCCTCCATGTTGTGCTTGACGAGCACCGCCATGTTGCACTTGGCTGCCGCCTCCATCACCTCCGTGAGGCACATCTTCATGAAGCGCATGCGGTTTTCGAGCGAGCCTCCGAACTCATCGCGGCGGCGGTTGGTCCAAGGCGAGAGGAATTG
>CAJGDL010000157.1 GCA_904502075.1 uncultured Alistipes sp. | reverse complement strand
GTTGGCCTTCCTGAACAAGGGTATCCACCTGACGCTCACGGATCGTCGCGTTGTGGAGGAGTCGGGCGAATTCCGCTCGGAGCACTTCTACTCGCAGGATGGTTTGAAGGAGTTTGTGAAGTACCTGGATGCTACGCGTGGTGAGCCGATCACCGAGTCGATCATCTACCTCGATACCGAGAAGAATGGGGTGCCTGTGGAGGTAGCCATGCAGTATAACAACTCCTACTCGGAGAACGTACACTCCTATGTGAATAATATCAATACGATTGAGGGTGGCACCCACCTGACGGGATTCCGCCGTGCCCTGACGCGTACGCTGAAGAAGTATGCCGATGAGTCGGGTCTGCTGTCGAAGATCAAGTTCGAGATCTCGGGCGATGACTTCCGCGAAGGTCTGACGGCCGTTATCTCGGTGAAGGTGGCTGAGCCGCAGTTCGAAGGTCAGACCAAGACCAAGTTGGGTAACGACGATGTGGCTGCTGCCGTGGATCAGGCAATGTCGGCCGCATTGGCACAGTACCTGGAGGAGAATCCCCGCGATGCCAAGGCGATCGTATCGAAAGTGGTCTTGGCAGCCCAGGCCCGCCATGCTGCCCGCAAGGCACGCGAGGCCGTGCAGCGCAAGACCCCCCTGTCGGGCGTGGGTCTGCCGGGTAAGTTGGCCGACTGCTCGAGCCGTGATCGTTCGGTGGCCGAGATCTTCTTTGTGGAGGGTGACTCGGCAGGTGGATCGGCCAAGCAGGGCCGCAATTCGAAATTCCAGGCCATCATGCCGCTGCGTGGTAAGATTCTGAATATCGAGAAAGCGCAGGAGCACAAGATGTGGGATAACGAGGAGATCAAGAATATGTTCACCGCTTTGGGTGTAACGATCGGTACAGAGGAGGATTCGAAGGCCCTGAACCTCGAGAAACTGCGCTACGACAAGATCATCATCATGACCGATGCCGATGTGGACGGTGCCCATATCACAACCTTGATGCTCACCTTCTTCTTCCGCAAGATGAAGGAACTTATCGAGCAGGGATACATCTATATTGCTACCCCGCCCCTCTACTTGGTAAAGAATGGCAAGCAGGAGCGTTATTGCTGGACCGAGAAGGAGCGTGACCAGATCTGCGAGGAGTTTGGGTCGAAGGGCCTGCATATTCAACGTTACAAAGGTTTGGGTGAGATGAACCCCACCCAGCTTTGGGAGACCACGATGGACCCCGAGCGCCGCATGCTCCACCAGGTAACGATCGAGAATGCCGCTGAGGCCGACCGCATCTTCTCGATGCTGATGGGCGACGAGGTGCCGCCTCGCCGTGAGTTTATCGAAAAGAATGCTCATTACGCCAATATTGACGCTTAAAAAACAGGAGGAAGGGAGTTGCTTTTTTGAGTGATTCCCTTCTTTATATAAACTACTCAAACTTTTTGACCCTATGAATGTTACAGTAATTGGAGTTGCGGGAGGAACCGGCTCCGGAAAATCCACTTTGGTCAAGCGACTTCAGGAGGCTTTCCGCAACGATGATGTTGCCACGCTGTGCCACGACTACTACTATAAAGCGCACCCTGAACTCACCTATGACGAGCGCACCAAACTCAACTACGACCACCCGCAGGCCTTCGATACCGACATGATGGTCGAGCATATTCGTACCCTGAAAAATAACGTGCCGATCGAACATCCGGTTTATTCGTTTGTGGATCACAACCGCACGGAAGAAACGGTGCTGGTAAAGCCCTCGAAGGTGATCATCGTCGATGGTATTTTGATCTTCGAGAACAAGGCCTTGAGAGAGCTGATGGATATTAAAGTATTCGTTGATACGGATGCCGATATTCGCCTGGCACGCAGAATCATGCGTGATGTGTGTGAGCGTGGTAGAACCATGGAGTCGGTGATCAATCAATACACCACCACCGTCAAGCCGATGCACGAGGAGTTTGTCGAGCCTTCGAAGCGTTATGCCGATGTGATCATTCCCGAGGGAGGCTTCAATTCGGTGGCTGTCCACATGCTGATCCAAAACATCCGTTCGCTGATTGGGTAGTGTGCAAAAGGGCGAACAAGTAAAATTTTGCGGCCGGAAACCTTTGAATGGAGGTTTACCGGCCGCTTTTGTGCAGAAAAGGTTGGAGATTGCAATTTTTTTTAGACCTTTGTATAATAGGAAGTTTCTATCCG
>CAJGDL010000156.1 GCA_904502075.1 uncultured Alistipes sp. | reverse complement strand
GAGCCAGCGGTCGGCGTAGTATTCGCCGTGGGCCCGGCCGTAGAGGGTGTGGAGTCGGTTGCGCGAGCGGATCAACTCCGTGAAGAGACCGTTGCCACGATCCTTCGAGAAGTCGTAGGCCTGCCACGAGTAGACATAGCCGGCTTGGGCCTCGGCCTTGTAGCGCGTACCGAGGTGTTGCCACGAAAAGACGGTGCGCAGCGTGCGTTCGCGCTGCTCGTTCAGGAAGTCGCGCTCGTTGTTGTAGTCGACCATCAACATCGGCACGCCACGGCGCGAATCGAGGTACCACGCCTCGAGCCCCAGGCGGTCGCCGTTGCGCAGGGTGTGGGCCACCTCCTGCATCAGGTGCAGGTCGCGAAAATCGCAGTTGCGATTCACCTCGGTGGGGTGGTAGCTCCCGATGATTTGGAGCTTTTCGTCGTAGATCAGTTCGCTCTTTTTATGGTTCGTGTAGTGGAAATCATTCTCCGACATGGAGTGCATCACGCGGGTCTGCCACTGCCAACGGTCGGAGGCGTAGCTCAGGCGCAGGAACTCGTCGAAGGTGCTGTAGGATCCGATCCCCTGGACATATTGAAGTTGAAATCCGGGGGCGGTGGCGGGGGACGATTGCAGAAGTACGGCTCCTCCCAATCCTCCGCCCGTAACCCCCACCGAGGAGGTGCCGTGCAGCAGCGTGGCCCCATCTACCAGGTAGGAGGGGATGAGCGAAAAGTCGGTGGTGCCGAGCATCGGCGATTGGATTTTCATGCCGTTCCATGAGACCTGCGTGTGGGAGGCCGAGGTGCCACGGAAGGCGATGGTGGAGAGGGTGGCACGGCCGTGCTGCTTCACGAAGATCGAAGAGTTAAAGGTCAATACATCGGCCATCGACGAGGCGATGTTGTCGTGCAGTACGGGCTCTTCGAGGCGGGTCTGCTGCACGCCGATCTCCTTCATCGGACGGCGACCCTCGATCTCGACCTCATGGATCGGAACCACAAAGCCCGTGTTGCGATTCCACCACAACGAGTCCTCTCGCTGTGCCTGTACCCTTTCGGGGACAAGACACAGCCAGACGGAAGCGGCAACAACCAATCGTAGGACTCGGTACATTTTTTTATAATTCACAATTTACGATTCACAATTATTTCCTTTTGTCGGAAATATTGTCTGCGGGTATTTCGTAATTCAGAATTTTGTTTTGTGGCGTATTTTACCAAATAATAGCGTGGTGTGTAAACCCAATTTTGAATTTTGAATTCTGAATTTTGATTTTCACAAACTATTTCCAACAGAAGGCGCTCGGGCAGATGCCCACGCCGAACGAGTCGATCGCCTCACCCGCCACCGAATAGCGGAATACCATGCCGTTCTGCTGGTAGTCAATGGTATCCGAGACGTAGATATCCTCGCTGGAGGGGTCGAGCGTCAGACCGTAGGAGGAGGTGAATCCCGAACTCAACAGGGCGGCCGTGGGGAGTGTCGAGGCTTCGATCGACATGCGCCAAACCCCTCCGTTGAGCCAATAGAGGGTATCTCCTGCCTTGTTGAGTTGCAATTCGGTGGGGAACTCGCCCTTCGACATCTCGAAACGGGCCTCTACCGTGAAACTTTCGGGGTCGATGCGCACGATTGCGGGGGCCTCGTAGCCAATTGGGTTACCGTCCCAACCGCCACCATCGGTCATCGTCCAGAGTTTTCCGTTTTTGTCGAGCAGGATCGTCTCGGGCTGGATGCCCACCTCCAACGTCTCCACCACCTCGTCGGTCGTGGTGTCGATCTTGAGAATCGACTTTTGGTAGCTCCAGCAGTTGACAAAGAGGAACTTATCCCACTTGACCATCTGCTCGGTGGAGGCATCGGCCGAGGTCATCTCGGTCTCGATGTAGTCTGTTACGGTGTAGGTCGAGGGGTTCACGATGGCGATACGATTGTCCCAGAGTTGGGTGACATAGGCCTTTGTGTTGCTCTCGAAGTGGATGTAGCGGGGGCCGGGGAGGACGATGCGTCCCACCTCCTTGAAGGTTGCAGGGTCGATGGCGAAGATCACGCCCGAGTTGTTCGAGCAGATCCACAACTTGCCGTCGTAGAGGGTCATCGACTGCGCCGTGTCGCCCAGCAAGTGGCCGTTGGCACGCAGAAAGACCTCGTTTTCGATCTGCTTGGTGGCGGGATCGTAGTAGGAGAGCGAGGCGTTACCCGCCATGTAGTTGCCCTCGTTGGCAATAAAGAGACCATGCTCCTGGGTTTGGAACTCCT
>CAJGDL010000155.1 GCA_904502075.1 uncultured Alistipes sp. | reverse complement strand
CGGAGAATGGTACCGTATCGCGCGGTGTCTGCTCGGTGGATGGTGAGGGCAACCTGCGAGGCATGGTTGAGCGCACGCAGATTGAGCGCATGGCCGACGGTCGCATCCTCTTCCACGATGAGGGTGCCGACGAGGAGCTCGCCGAGGATGCTCCCGTCTCGATGAACCTCTTCGGCTTTACGCCCGACTACTTCACCCACTCCGAGGCCTTCTTTAAGGAGTTCCTCAAGGAGCGTGGCTCGGAGTTGAAGTCGGAGTGCTATATGCCGATGATGGTCAATAAGTTGATCCAGGAGGGTACGGCCACTTTGCGTGTGCTGCGCTCCTCGGCTCAGTGGTTCGGTGTTACCTACCAGGCCGACCGTGAGCCCCTGCGTCAGCGTCTGGCCGCGATGCAGACCGACGGTACCTATCCTGCAAAGTTGTGGTAGAAAACCGATCGGAAGAATTCCAACATAAGTAAGAAAAAATCCGCCCCTCGAGGCGGATTTTTTTAGTATTTCCCTTTCCAAAGCTCTTGGATGCGTTGCGCGATCTTTGCCTCGGTGGGGTTTTGCGGGTCGGGTTCGTAGAAACGGGTGCCCGAAAGGCTCTCGGGCAGGAACTCCAAGTCGGCAAAGTGGCCGGCGTAGTCGTGGGCATATTTGTAGCCTTTGCTGTAGCCGGCCTTTTCCATCAGTTTGGTGGGGGCGTTGCGTAGGTGGAGCGGCACGGGGCGGTTCGTGGTATCGTGTTCCACGAATTGCAGGGCCTTGTTGATCGCCATGTAGGCCGAGTTGCTCTTGGGCGAGGTGGCCAAATAGATGGTCGTCTCGGCCAGGGTGATGCGCGCCTCGGGCATGCCGATTTTGTGGACTGTATCGAAACAGGCGTTGGCCAAAAGCAGGGCGTTGGGGTTGGCAAGGCCGATATCCTCCGAGGCGAGGATCACCAAGCGGCGAGCGATGAAGCGGGGCTCTTCGCCTCCGGCCAACATGCGGGCCAGGTAGTAGATTGCGGCGTTGGGATCGCTGCCTCGCACCGACTTGATAAAGGCCGAGATCACATCGTAGTGCTGTTCGCCGTTCTTGTCGTAGAGGGCAATGTTCTGTTGCAGGCACTCGGTAACATAGGCATCGGTGATGGTGATCTTGCCGGCCGTGGCTCCGGCGATGATGTCCAGGATGTTGAGCAACTTGCGGGCATCGCCCCCCGAGAAGGTGAACAGAGCCTCGGTCTCGACCACCTCTACCTCGCGACCCTTGAGCCCCTCATCCGAAGAGAGGGCGCGATCCAGGAGCTGCTGTAACTCCTCGTTGGTCATCGACTTGAGGATGTAGACCTGGCAACGACTCAACAGCGGAGAGATCACCTCGAAGGAGGGGTTCTCGGTGGTGGCTCCGATCAGGGTGACCACCCCCTGCTCCACAGCCCCCAAGAGCGAATCCTGCTGGCTCTTGTTGAAGCGGTGGATCTCGTCGATAAAGAGCAGCGGAGTCTTTGTGTTGAAGAAGTGCTGGCGCTTGGCCTGTTCGATCACCTCGCGCACCTCCTTCACTCCGGCCGTAACCGCCGAGAGGGTAAACATCGAGCGCTCGAGTTGGGCCGCGACGAGTTTCGCCAACGAGGTCTTACCCACTCCCGGCGGGCCCCACAGAATAAACGAGGGGAGGTTTCCCGTCTCAAGGAACTTCCGAAAGACTCCGTTGGGGCCGACCAGGTGTTGCTGGCCGATATATTCATCGAGCGACTGCGGACGCAACCGCTCGGCTAATGGGGCTGCCATGGCTTTGTGTTAATTCAACAATTATTTTATCCTTACAAAGATAGGAATTTTTTTGCGTATATGCAATTTTGGGGGGATTTGTAGTTGATTGCAAAAAATATTTGTATCTTTGCCTTAGATATAATAAACACGGAAAGTGTAAGTTTGTTCCTTGGCTGTGAACGTAGGAAATTCATTGTAACGAGGATAAGCTGACATCTTCTCGCGTCGTATCCTTTGGGATATGTGCGTGGGAGCTGCATCTTATTTTACGTTACAAGGTAATCCTACGACCTACAGCCATGAAATAAGTTTTCAGCACCACGCTTTCTTTATGATAATTCGATTGAGGTGCGGATCGATAAAATTACAATTTATGAAAAAGTTTTTCTCTTTTTTGATGGCGGCCTTAATGTTGCTTGGCTCGGGTGTCTTGATGACGGCATGTGAAGATGAAAATAGTGAGCCTAGTGTGGCGGATTATTATGTCCAATACAAAGCAGGTAGTATGTATTATTTAAATAAAGTTACGGTTGCGACAGAGAGTGGTAAAAAGGTTTATAGTGATTATAAATCTT
>CAJGDL010000154.1 GCA_904502075.1 uncultured Alistipes sp. | reverse complement strand
GACATCACCGATACAACCAACTCGGGGGTGGAGGTGCCGACGGCCACGATCGTCAGACCGATGATGAACTCCGGTATGTGGAGGCGTTGTGCCACGGCCGAGGCTCCGTCGGTGAGGTAGTTGGCTCCCACCAGGATCATAGCCAACCCCAAAATTAAGAGTACGATATCCATAAGTTTATTTTTTGGTTTCTATTTTCTAACCCAAAAAGAGCAGGCTCGCGGCCATGATGGCCATGCCGCTCACCACACCGTAAATGGCGGTGTGGGCCTCGCCATATTCGCGGGCGGCGGGCAGCAACTCATCCAACGAGATGAAGACCATGATCCCCGCGACGGCCGCCAGCGTACACCCCAACAAGGTGGGGCTGAGCAGTGGGGCCAGGAACCACCAGGCCAAAAGGGCTCCGGCCGGTTCGGCCAGTCCCGAGAGCAACGAGAGACGGAAGGCCTTGCGGCGGTTGCCGGTGGCGTAGTAGAGCGGAATCGAGACGGCAACCCCCTCGGGGATGTTGTGGATGGCCACGGCGGCGGCGATGGCCACACCCAAGGCCGGATCCTCCAACGCAGTAATGAAGGTAGCAATACCCTCGGGGAAGTTGTGGATGGCGATGGCCAGGGCGGTCATCAGCCCCATGCGCATCAGTTTCGGATTGCGGGGCTTGCGATCCATCTCCTCGGCTGTATGGGGTTCGTGGGGGTTTTCGACCGAAGGCACCAGGCGGTCGATGAGTCCGATCAGCAGGATGCCTCCGAAGAAGGCAAGGGCGGTGTAGAGGCTGCCAAGCGGGTGGCCGTACACCCCTTGCAGGCCCACTTTGGCCTCCTGGAATAGCTCCACGAAGGCGACATAGACCATCACACCGCCCGAAAGGCCCAAGGCGAACGAGAGCAGGCTCTTGTTTGTCGGGCGGGCGAAGAAGGCGATGGCGCTACCGATGCCGGTCGAGAGGCCTGCACCGAGGGTGAGCAGCAGGGCGTAGAGGATATGTTCGTTTGAAATCATAGGGCAAAGGTGGTGATAAATCTCGAGTTCTGCAACTATTTTTTACGCGCAAGGGCAATACCGGCAAGGATCATGCAGGCTCCGATCGCAGCCGTGGGGGTGATTTGCTCATTCAAGACGAGTGAGGCTGCCAGGGTGGCTGCTAAGGGGTTCAGATAGAGGTAGTTCGAGGAGAATGAGGCTCCGAGGTTTTTGACCACGGCATTCCAGGTCGCGTAGCAGACCAACGAGGCGACGATTCCCAAGAATAGGAGGTTGCCCCAGACGGCCGGAGTCGTAAAGGTGGTCATCTGAAGTTCAGGGCGATGCCAGGCCAGGTAGGGGAGGATGGTCAGCAGTCCGTAGCCGAAGACCTTGCGGGTGATCAGCAGGTTGCGGTAACGCCCCTCCACGGAGCGCAACAGCAGGGTGTAGAGGGCCCACAGCAGCGAGGCCGAGAGGGCCAGCAGATCTCCTCGCGGATTGAGTTTGAGGGCGAAATGGCCGTTGAGGACCACCAGGGCGACACCTGCCAAGGCGAGCAGTGAGCCACCCACCGTGTGGCGCGAAAGTCGCTCGCTCTTTTTGTAGACGAAGCGCATCAGGAGGATGGTCAGCAGGGGTGTGGTGCAGACCAGCAACGAAACATTGGCTGCGGGGGCGTAGGTCAGGGCGGCATTCTCGGTCAGGAAGTAGAGCGAGCCACCCGTGATGCCGAGTCCCACCATGCGGAGTTCGTCCCCGAGGTTTTTGCACCACATGCCGAGTCGGGGCCTCAGGAGCCACAGCAATCCGTAGGCGAGGATAAAGCGCAGGGTGAAGATCACATCGGGGGTGAGCCCGTGGTGGAGCAACACCTTGGTCGAAACAAAGGTGGTACCCCAAATGGCCACCGTCAAGACGGCTAAAATATGAAAAAGTGCTCGTTTCATCGCGACAAAGGTACGATAAAATCAAAATCCGCCACACGGCTGGGCCATATTTTTCGCTATTTCCCTACTCCTAATTCTCCACTGCAGTCACTGCGAGGAGCGCAGCGACATGGCATCTCCTATGATATACACACCGTCCCAAGGCCGCGCTGCGTCATCCCGAGGGAGCGTAGGCGACCGTGGGGATCTTTTTATGAGCGAGGTGTCGATGTGATCATTCTCCGATAAAAAGATGGCCACGCACCTGACGGTGCTCGCCATGACGCAGTGGAGAATTGGGAAATCTTGAATTCTGCATTTTACTGCAAAATACCAAGTGTCATAGCGTAAATTTTTGCTCTACGCCATGAAAAAGTTATTTTATTTGGCTGCTTTGTTGCTTGGATTTGCGGTTTGCAATAATGACTT
>CAJGDL010000153.1 GCA_904502075.1 uncultured Alistipes sp. | reverse complement strand
CTTCGATTACCTCAAAGCCTTTGTTGACGAGCGTTGCCGAGTCGATCGTGATCTTGGCTCCCATCGACCATTGGGGGTGTTGCAGGGCGCGCTCGGGGGTAACCGATGCCAACTCCTCGCGCTTTAGGTCGCGCAAGGCGCCTCCCGAGCAGGTGATGATCAGACGGCGCAAGGGGGCTTGCTCACCCATCAGGCACTGGAAGATGGCCGAGTGCTCGGAGTCGATCGGTAGGATCGGAGCCTGCTTCTCACGCGAAAGACGCATCACATAGTCGCCTCCCACGACCAATGACTCCTTGTTGGCCAGGGCAAGTTTTTTGCCGGCACCGATGGCGGCCACTGTGGGGTGCAGACCGGCGTAGCCCACCAAGGCATTCACCACGGTCGATACCGATTCCTGGGCGGCACATTGCGCCACGGCCTCCGCTCCGGCGTAGACCTTCGTGTCGGTATCTTTGAGGGCCTCCTTCAGCGGGGTGTAGTACTGCTCGTCGGCAATCACCACACTGTCGGCATCGAAGGCACGAGCTTGCTCGGCCAGTCGTTGCCAATTTCCGTGGGCTGTGAGGGTTTGTATCTCGAAGCGTTCGCTGTTCTCGCGAACAATATCCAGAGTTTGCTCGCCGATTGAACCGGTCGAACCCAATAAAACGATCTTCTCTCTCATGGTTCCTCTTTTTAGCGGTGGCCGACAACTATTCTCGGCCCCAAAATTCTCATTCCTAACTCCTATCTCCTAATTAAATATAATGTACGCCTCGGGATCCACGGCCTTACCGGCGTTCCATAGCTCAAATTCAAAGGGGCGCAACCCCTCTCGGTTGTTGTCTCCGGTTACTCCGATCAGCTCGCCTGCCTTGACTCGCTCTCCGGCCGTCACGTTCGAGCGGGTCAGGTTGCGGTAGATCGAAAGCAGGTTGGCATTGTGTTGGATCGTGATCACATGGCCCGATTCGGGGCTCCAGATCGACTGTACAACGGTTCCCCCCTCTACGGCAGCCACCTCGGCTTCGGGATCGGTGGCCAGACGTACGCCCCACATCTGTTGCTTGGCATCGAAGCGGCGCGTGATAATTCCCTCGACCGGCGTGATCATCTCCACGGCTTCGCGTACCGACCGGCGCGATGCGGCCCCGGCTCCCAACGAATAGGGCCCCTCGCCCTCCATTTGGGCACGGAGCGCCGAGTCTGCCGCGTTGGTTGGTACGAGTTTTTTATCCAACTTGAGCGAATCGCTCTCCAAGCGGCTACGCACTACGGGAGAACGTCCATCCAACACCAGTGAGATATTTTCGTTGTAGGTGAGCATGTTTTGCATCATGCGCTCCATCGAATCCAGGCGCATGATGTTGGCCACGAGGCTCTCTCGCGAACGGGTGGCCTCGGTGCGGTAACCGGGCAGGAACTCCAGGACGGGGGTGTAGGCCACCAAACAGAGGATGACGACAAACAGAATCAGAATAAGGGCGCAGAATCCCGAGAGGAGACCTGCGGGCGAGAGGTGCATATACCACTCCTCTTCGCCCGACGAGGCGTGTTGCATCACCACGCGGCGTTTGCGTCGGGCTTCACGCCACCAGGAGGCTATCTTGCGAAAAAAATTCATGACCAATTCGATTTAGTATGCTTATAATCGGCAAATTTACAAAAAAACGATCCTCTCACCAAACTTATTTCTCCTTTTAGGAGAAAAGTGTTGAAATATAGGGCCGGATTTGCGTTCCGCTTCTCTTTTCTTACTATCTTTGCCCACGAAAACGGAAATAATCCAAAAAAATATAAGAGTTATGATGGTAAAACCTACTTTGTTGGTATTGGCTGCGGGCATGGGCTCGCGCTACGGATCGCTCAAGCAGATGGATGGCGTAGGCCCCAATGGCGAGGCGATCATCGACTATTCGGTCTACGATGCCATTCGTGCCGGTTTTGGTAAGGTGGTCTTTGTGATTCGCGAGAGCTTCGGCAAGGAGTTCCGCGAGGTATTCAATGCCGAGCGTTTCGGTGGCAAGATCGAGGTGCGCTATGTCTACCAGGAGCTCGACCGTCTGCCCGAGGGATTCACCGTGCCCGAGGGGCGCGAGAAGCCGTGGGGAACGAACCACGCCGTGATGATGGGTGCCCCCGAGATTCAGGAGCCCTTCGCCGTGATCAATGCCGATGACTTTTACGGGGCCGATGCCTTCCGTGTGATGAGCGACTACCTCAAGAGCCTTTCGCAGAGCGAGAACCGCTACTGCATGGTGGCCTATGAACTTTCGAAGACCCTGTCGGAGAATGGTACCGTATCGCGCGGTGTCTGCTCGGTGGATGAGGAGCAGAACCTGACCTCGATGGTCGAGCGCACGAAGATCGAGCGCATGCCTTCGGGTCAGATCGTATTCCACGACCTGGGCGAGGATGAGCCCCTGGAG
>CAJGDL010000152.1 GCA_904502075.1 uncultured Alistipes sp. | reverse complement strand
TGGATGGGCAGAAAGCCTCCTCCGTCGCGAAGTTTGACTCCGAGCGATCGCAGGGGATCGTACATCATCGACATCGGGCGCATAAGCAGGGAGCCTTTGCCCTCGATGGTGATCGGGCAATCCGCCAAGGCTGCAATCGGGGTGAAGAGGCGCGTGGCCAACCCCGACTCCCCGACATGCAGGGTATCGCCCACCGGGCGAAGTCCTCCCTGGATTCGAAGGGTGCTCTCGTCGAGCTGCTCCACAGTGGCCCCGAGTGCCTCGATGCATCGGATGGCCGAGCGGGTGTCGTCGCAAAATTCGATGTTGTGCAGCAGGGTGGTTCCGGGGGTGAGTAGGGCTGCGGCGAGGGCGCGTTGGGCATAGCTCTTCGAGCAGGGGGGCTTGATGACTCCCTGCAACGAGGCAGCATGTAGGGTGCGCTCCATTATCGGCCCTCCTCTTGTTCGCGCAGACGCTCCTCGGCCTCGCGGCGCAGCTGGTCGAGCTTGGGCGAGCGGCGCAGCTCGAAGTGCTGACCCAGGTAGCGCTTGCGCACTTCGGGGTCGGCGGCCAACTCCTCGGGGGTACCGGTCATCAGCACCTTGCCCTCGTAGAGCAGGTAGGCGCGGTCGGTGATTGCGAGGGTCTCGTCCACGTTGTGGTCGGTGATGATCACACCGATATTTTTCTCTTTCAGGGTGGCCACGATGGCCTGAATATCCTCGACGGCAATGGGGTCTACGCCGGCGAAGGGCTCATCCAGGAGGATGAACGAGGGGTTGATCGCCACGGCACGGGCAATCTCCGTGCGGCGACGCTCGCCACCCGAGAGTTGGTTACCATAGCTTTTGCGCACTTTTTGCAGGCGGAACTCCTCGATCAGCGCCTCGCAGCGCTCGCGCTGGTACTCCTTCGTGAAGTCGGTCATCTCCAGTACGGCCTTGATGTTGTCCTCGACCGAGAGGTGGCGGAATACCGAGGCCTCCTGAGCCAGGTAGCCCACGCCGAGCTGGGCGCGTCGGTAGACCGGTAGGTCGGTCAACTCCGAGGTTTGGCCGTTGTCGCTCTCTAAGAAGATACGACCGTTGTTGGGCTTGATCAGCCCCACGATCATGTAGAAACTGGTGGTCTTACCGGCACCGTTAGGGCCTAATAATCCGACAATTTCGCCCTGATTCACCTCGATTGAAACGTGGTTCACCACCGTGCGGGCTTTGTATTTCTTGACGAGTTCTTGGGTGTAAAGACGCATTTTTGCTTAAAATTTTTGACAAAGTTAGGATAAATTCCGAAATAATTTTTTATCTTTGATATAAATTTCCGCGATTAGGTAAAATTTCAGGTAAAGCTAAGGGATAAAAGAGATGGAACAGAACAGCACGGATTTGCTACACAGTAAACTGAAAGAGTATTTCGGATTTACCTCCTTCAAGGGAAATCAGGAGGCCGTAATTCGCAATGTCTTGGAGGGAAACGACACCTTTGTGCTCATGCCCACGGGCGGAGGAAAGTCGTTGTGCTATCAGTTGCCTGCAATGCTCATGGAGGGTGTTGCTATTGTCATCTCGCCCTTGATTGCCCTGATGAAGAACCAGGTCGATGCTATGCGTACCTTCTCCACCGAGTCGGGTATTGCCCATTTCCTGAATTCGTCGCTCAATAAGACGGCAGTCAATCAGGTGCGCCAGGATGTCTTGGATGGCAAGACCAAACTCCTCTATTTCGCCCCCGAATCGCTGACCAAGGAGGATAATGTGGCCTTCCTTCGTAAGATCAAGATCTCGTTCTATGCCATCGACGAGGCACACTGTATCTCGGAGTGGGGACACGATTTCCGCCCTGAGTACCGTCGTATTCGTCCCATCATCAACGAAATCGGCCAGGCTCCCCTGATCGCCCTTACCGCCACGGCCACCCCCAAGGTGCAACTTGATATCCAGAAGAACCTCGGTATGAGTGATGCCGCGGTCTTCAAATCCTCTTTCAACCGTCCGAATCTCTACTACGAATTGCGTCCCAAGCACGATGTCGATCGCGACATCATCCGCTTTATCAAGCAGAACGAGGAGAAGAGCGGTATCATCTATTGCCTGAGTCGCAAAAAGGTGGAGGAGTTAGCCGAGCTGCTTGTGGCCAATGGCATCAAGGCCTTGGCCTACCATGCCGGCATGGATGCCGTAACGCGTGCTGCCAACCAAGACGATTTCCTCATGGAGCGTGTCGATGTGATTGTTGCCACGATCGCCTTCGGTATGGGTATTGACAAACCCGATGTGCGCTATGTGATTCACTACGATATTCCCAAGTCGCTTGAGGGCTACTACCAGGAGACGGGCCGTGCAGGCCGCGATGGCGGCGAGGGCTACTGCCTTACCTTTTATAGCTATAAGGATATTCAAAAACTCGAAAAGTTCATGCAGGGCAAGCCCGTCTCGG
>CAJGDL010000151.1 GCA_904502075.1 uncultured Alistipes sp. | reverse complement strand
CTTCGAGACGCGGAACTTCGTATCCTTGTAGACCAAGTTGAGCGAGAATTTGTTGGTGGCCGACTTCAGCGGTAGCATCACATAGTCGCCCGCGGCAGCCAGGTTGCCACCCACAATGACCGTCTCGGGGTTGAACGTGTTGATCAGGAAGGCCACGGCCTTACCCACCTTTTCTCCCGCCTCCTCAATCAATTCGATCGAGAGGTTGTCATCGTTCTTCGCCGCAGCGATGATGTCGTCGATGTGGATCATCTCGTGGCGGTCGTACTTCTCGCGCAGGATCGTATTGACCCCCTTGCCGATCAGCTCCACCATCTTATCCTCGATGGCCACACCCGAGACCTCGGTCTCCAGGCACCCCTTCTTACCGCACGAGCAGATGATCTCGTTGTCGAAGAAGGGGATGTGGCCGAACTCACCCGCAAAGCCACTCTTGCCGTAGTAGAGCTGGCCGTTTACTACGATGCCGATGGCCACGCCGCGACCCATGTGTAGATAGAGTACGTTGTTCTCCTCCTTCGACTTGCCACACGAGTACTCGGCATAGCAGCGGGCGCGCGTATCGTTTTCGAGCAGGACGCGCAAGCCAACGCGCTCTTCAATGGTGTCGCGCAAGGGGGCTTCGCTCGAAGTGAAGTATTTGTAGGAGTGGCCCGTCTCGGAATTTACGCGACCCACGATGCTGACACCCAAGCCCAGGATCTTGTCGCGATTTACCCCGCAACCGTCGATAAAGGCGTTGATGTTCGAGCAGATGCGATCCAGGCACTGTGGACGATCCGAGAGTTCAAATGTGGTGTCGATCTCCTCCTTGATGATGTTGTTCTGCAGGTCAGTGACCATGTAGGTCATGTTGTCGCGTCCGACATTTACTCCGGCGAAGTAGATGGCCGAGTTGGCCAGGCCGAAGACATTGGGGCGACGGCCGCCCGGGGTCTCCACCTTGCCCAGGTCGGTAACGATATTCTCCTCCACGAGCTCCTGTACCAACTTGGTGATGGTCGGTACGCTGATGTGCAACTCTTTGGTCAACTCCGAGAGGGTACACTCGCCGTTGACCGCCATGTAGGCGATGATATTTCGCTTGATGAGGTTGTTCTTGTGCGATATGCCTCGTTGTGCATCATCGCCCTGTCCGTTAAAAAATTCAGTAAGAGAGCTCATGTGGGTCGTTCTTTACGATTATTTTTTATTCTTAGGACAAATATAATAAGAAAAATTGAAAATAAAGCCTGATTTAGCAATTTATTTTAATAAAATGAAAAATTTTTTATAAAACGAGAGGGGCCTCCTGTATCTCAGGAAGCCCCATCTTGTTTGCTAAAATTGTAATTGTCGGTGCGTTAGAGCGTAGCCTTCGACTCCACGGCCACTTCGCTGCTCACCTTCTTGATCAGACCCTGCAGGACATTGCCGGGGCCGAGTTCCGTGAACTCCGTTACGCCATCCGAGAGCATCTGCTTCACGATGTAGGTCCAACGCACGGGAGCCGTCAGCTGAGCAATCAGATTCGTCTTAATCTGCTCGGCATCCGTATAGGGCTTGGCATCCACATTTTGGTAGATCGGGCACGAGGGGGTATGGAAGGGGGCCTCGGCAATGGCTGCGGCGAGCTCCTCGCGGGCGGGCTCCATCAGGGGCGAGTGGAAAGCACCTCCCACCGGCAGACGCAGGGCACGACGCGCTCCGGCCTCCTTGAGCTTGGCGCATGCAGCATCCACAGCCTCCACCGAGCCCGAGATCACAAGCTGTCCGGGGCAGTTGTAGTTGGCCGCAACGACTACGCCCTCGATCTCGGCGCAAACCTGCTCTACGACCGAATCCTCCAGGCCGAGGATGGCAGCCATCGTGCCGGGCTGGGCCTCACAAGCCTTCTGCATCGCCAAGGCGCGCTTCGAAACGAGTTTCAGACCATCCTCAAACGAGAGGGCTCCTGCAACCACCAGGGCCGAGAATTCGCCCAACGAGTGGCCGGCGACGGCATCGGGATTTACCCCCAAAGCCTTGGCCAAAATCACCGAGTGGAGGAAGACGGCGGGTTGCGTTACTTTGGTCTGCTTGAGCTCCTCGTCCGTACCCGAGAACATGATATCGGTGATGCGGAAACCGAGAATCTCGTTGGCCTGCTCGAAGAGGGCCTTCGCTTCGGGAACATTTTCGTAGAGGTCTTTACCCATACCAACCGACTGGGCGCCCTGACCGGGGAAAACGTATGCGTGTTTCATCTTTTTGGTTATTGGTTCGGGACAAAGGTACAAAATAATTCACGATTCACAATTATTTTATACGGGATTTATACGATCTCATCCCTTGGGGATCGGCCGGGGATCTACTATTTTCCTCTATTGCCCGCCCCCTAAATTTCGTGTGTGTAGCCATCTGTATGAACAAAGCCGCCCAACGGACGGCTTTGTTTTGTGGGAAGATCCCCTTTTCT
>CAJGDL010000150.1 GCA_904502075.1 uncultured Alistipes sp. | reverse complement strand
GTGATCCTGGGCTTCAACAAGGCCGAGGAGCTCTTCTACCACGCTGAGTTCGAGGCCCTGGGGGCGACCACCTATGTCACCACCGTCGATGGTTCGGTGGGGGTCAAGGGCTTTGTAACCGATGCCATCCGCGAGAAGCAGATCGACTACGACTACTTCTACGCCTGCGGTCCGCTGCCGATGCTCAAGGCCCTCTCGCAGGCCTCCACCACTGAGGGAGAACTCTCCTTCGAGGAGCGCATGGGGTGCGGATTCGGTGCCTGCATGGGCTGCTCGTGCAAAACCCTTACGGGCAACAAGCGCATCTGCAAGGAGGGCCCGGTGATGAAAAAATCTGATATTTTGTGGTAAGATGAGAGATACGAAAGTAATACTCAGTGGCTTGGAGTTAGATAATCCGGTGATTCCGGCCAGCGGCACCTTCGGATTCGGCAACGAGTTCAAGGATTTCTACGACATCAACATCCTCGGGTCGTTCTCCTTCAAGGGAACGACCAAGGAGCCCCGTTTCGGCAACCCCACACCCCGTATTGCCGAGTGTGAGGCCGGCATGATCAATGCCGTGGGTCTGCAGAACCCGGGCATCGACAAGGTGATCTCGGAGGAGCTTCCGCGCCTTCGCACCTACTTCCACAAGCCGGTGATCGCCAACATCTCGGGCTTCTCAATCGAGGAGTACGCCTACTGCTGCGAACGCATCGACAAAGAGGAGCAGGTGGGGATCATCGAGGTGAATGTCTCGTGCCCGAATGTGCGCCATGGAGGCATGTCGTTCGGCACCTCGCCCGAGGCGGCTGCCGAGGTAACGCGAGCCGTGAAAGCCGTCACGACCAAGCCCGTCTACATCAAGCTCTCGCCCAACGTGACCGATATTGTGGCCATCGCCAAGGCGTGCGAGGAGGCGGGAGCCGACGGTATCTGCCTGATCAACACGATGCTCGGCATGCGCATCGACCTCGAGCGTCGTCGCCCGGTGATCGCCAACACGATGGGCGGCTTCTCGGGCTCGGCCATCTTCCCTGTGGCGGTACGCATGGTCTACCAGGTGGCCAAGGCGTGCCACATCCCCGTCATGGGATGCGGCGGTGTAACGACTGCCCGCGACGTGATCGAGATGATGATGGCTGGCGCTACGGCCGTGCAGGTCGGTGCAGCCAACCTCAAAAACCCCTATGCCGCCAAGGAGATCATCGAGCAACTGCCCATCGAGATGGAGCGCCTCGGCATTGAGCGCCTTGCGGAGATCATCGGAATCGTTGAATAGTAAAATTGTAAAAAAGAGATAGTTATGGTAGAACACGATGTAATTATTGCCTGCGACTTCAAGTCGGCCGAGGATACCTTCCGCTTCCTCGATTTGTTCAAGAACGAACCCCGCAAGCCCTTCCTCAAGATTGGCATGGAGCTCTACTACGCCGAGGGCCCTGCAATCGTAAAGGAGATCAAGCGTCGCGGCCACAAAATCTTCCTCGATCTGAAATTGCACGATATTCCCAACACGGTCAAGAAGGCGATGTCGGTACTGCGCAACCTCGACGTAGACATGACCAACGTCCACGCCGCCGGTACGATCGACATGATGAAGGCCGCCGTGGAGGGTCTGACGCGCGAGGATGGTACGCGTCCCCTGCTGATCGCCGTGACGCAGCTCACCTCGACCTCCGAGGAGCGCATGCAGCAGGAGCTCTTGATCGGTGCCTCGATCAACGACACGATCGTCAAGTATGCCCAGAATACGAAGGCTGCCGGCTTGGACGGTGTAGTCTGCTCACCCCTCGAGGCCGGCATGGTCAAGGAGGCTTGCGGCAAGGAGTTCTTCACCATCACCCCGGGTGTACGCTTTGCTGACGGTGAAGTGGGCGACCAGGTGCGCGTAACGACACCCGCCCGTGCCCGCGAGATCGGTTCGGACTTCATCGTGGTGGGTCGCCCCATCACAGCGGCCGATGACCCCGTAGCCGCCTACCGCCGTTGCGTAGCCGAATTTATCGGATAAATTCAGCACTGTTTTTGCAACATGAACTCTTCACCTCTTATCAACGGTCAGGGGCGAAGTACAGGATAGGCGGCCGAACCGGCCTCACATTAAATTTTGAATGAACGATGTTGACCCTTTTTTACCTCAAGAATTGCCCCTTCTGCAAGCGGGCCCTGCAATACATAGAGGAGCTCAAAGCCGAGCACGAGGAGCTGCAACGTGTGGAGATCGAGATGATCGAAGAGTCGGAGCAGCCCGAGGTGGCCGATCGCTACGACTACTACTATGTCCCCTGCTTCTACCTCGGAGAGGAGAAGTTGCACGAGGGCGGCATCTACAAAGAGGAGGTCGAGGAGCTCCTGCGCAAGGTGTTGGCACGATAGCCCAACGATAGAAGAGGCTCCCGAACCCTCGTATCAAAGGATTGAAAAGAACTAAAAAACGAAAGAAATGGAGAAGAAGATTGCTAAAGACCT
>CAJGDL010000149.1 GCA_904502075.1 uncultured Alistipes sp. | reverse complement strand
GGTGCTACCTTGTTTTTAACAACCTTCACCTTGGTGCGGGTTCCGAGCTGCTCCTCGCCATCCTTGATGACCGATGCACGGCGGATGTCGATACGAACGCTTGAGTAGAACTTCAGTGCGTTACCGCCCGTAGTGGTCTCGGGGTTGCCATATACGACGCCAATCTTGTCGCGCAGCTGGTTGATAAAGATGCAGACCGTTTTGGTCTTCGAAATGCTCGAGGTGAGTTTGCGCAGGGCCTGCGACATGAGGCGGGCCTGCAGACCCATCTTCGAGTCGCCCATCTCACCCTCGATCTCGGCCTTGGGCGTAAGGGCGGCTACCGAGTCGATAATGATGATGTCGATGGCCGACGAACGGATCAGCGAATCGGCAATTTCGAGGGCCTGCTCGCCGTTGTCGGGCTGCGAAATGAGCAGGTTGTCCACATCCACTCCCAATTTTTGGGCGTAGAAGCTGTCGAAGGCGTGCTCGGCGTCGATGAAGGCAGCAATACCGCCCTGCTTCTGCGCCTCGGCAATGGCATGGATTGCCAGCGTGGTCTTACCCGACGACTCGGGGCCGTAGATCTCGATCACGCGCCCTTTGGGGTAGCCGCCCACGCCGAGGGCCATATCCAGGGTGATCGAGCCGGTCGAAATCACCGGAACATCGGTCACTTCGTTGCTGTTCATTCGCATGATGGAGCCCTTGCCGAAATCCTTCTCGATCTTCTCCATTACCGCATTCAAGACCTTCAGCTTGTCTGCGTTTACTTGTACTTTCTCTGCCATAACTTTATTTTCTTGTTTTTTTCTAATTATCAATGGTTTATGTTTTGCCAACTTTACTATCTTCGAGGTGCTGCCTTGGGTCCTCGCGGTGGCGCATTGAAGTTGGGTTGGGGCATCGGATAGCGAATCGTTCGGGCATCGAGTGCGCGATCCGGAAAGGGGCTCCAATTTCCTCCGGCATTCCCACCCCGTATCCGGAAGGTGAGCTTGACGGCCGGCATCTCGCTCTTTTGCTTGATGGGTTCAATGCTCTTTTGGGCCCGGTTGTAGCGCTCCATCTGCAACTCATACTTCTCTTGTGCAGCCTTGTCCTCCCAGGCGAAAGGGCTGTTGGGGTCGAAGTGTAATTCGCTTGGCTTGAGCAACATCGGCCCCTTCATCGAGCGCTCCACTTTCAGCCGAAGCCACAGGGGCAACTCCTGAGCTTGGAGCTCAATTGCAGATGCCAAGAGTGCACCCAACAGGAGGATTGTGCAATGCTTCATGATTCACTCTCTTCTTGTCCGACCTAACCCGGGCAAATTCTCGCTCAAAATTAAAAAAATGTTGCCAATTTTCCAATTTCTTGGTCGAAAATCTTCGCTTTGCGCCCACCTATCCGCACAATCTCACCTCGAAGAGCTGTCTTCGGAACTGCTCCTCGGTTCGGTTTAACCGACCCAGGCAGTGCGGACAGCGAATCGGAATTTCGGTCTCGATGTAGCCCGAAAATCCCTCTTTGGCCACCCCGCCGAAGCGTGTTCGTCGCTTCAGTTCGGTCTCCGAACCGCACTGCGGACATCTTACTTTGTAGTTCGTTCTCATCATTTTCCTCTTTTTTTCGGTTCAACATCGCCTTTCGGCCTTTTTGTTGGTACAAAAGTAGTGTGGCCCTGTGTCAACTTTTGACACAGAGCCACACGGGATGAAAAAAAGTGTGAAATTTTTCTATTTTCGAGGCAGATGGCGTTGGATATAGTGGCAGATATACTCCTCCAACTCGGGGCTTAGGATGCGAATATCATCCAACAGCCCCACCACGAAGCGTCCCACGCCGGCCAGGTCGGCCACTTCGCAATTCAACGTCCAATGCTCCTCGCCCTGCGGGGTGAGGTGGCGTTCGGCCAGGGGAAACTCCTCCAATAGGAGGTTGTAGGCTCTCAGCCCCAGCTCCAGACGAATCGGCAAACGCTTCTCGCCATTCATGCGGAAGAGGTCGGTGAACCCTTCGTGGTGCTCTGCGCGGTACTGCCAGGGGTTCTCGAGCAGCTCCACCGAGCCGATGCGGGCCGTTTTGAAGGATTTACAACTGCGGCTCTCGGGTTCGTAGCACCACACCTGGACATAGTTGGTCGTGAAGCTGAAGGGTTCGACCAGGCGGTCGCTCACCTTTCCGCCATGAGCCGAACGGTAGCCCTTTAGGATCACTTGCCGCCCCTGCTCCATCGCCTCGATCAGTGTGTGGACGTTTCCCGCCAATGGGCCCTTGACCACGGTATTGGCCAGGGTTTTGTTGTCGTAGATGGAGTAGAGTTTTCGTTTTAGATTCTGTTTCAATACATTGGTGTCGTCAACGCTCTCGATGGCGCGTTTCAGGATCACGGCCTCCTCCTCGGTGAAGTGTACCAACTGCGAGATCTCCTTGAAATGGGGCGAGGTCTTGTCCAGGCGGATGCAGTCGCCCGTCTTTTTGATCACGAAGCCTGCCTCGCGAAAGGTGTCGATGTAGCGATAGATCGTGCGGCGCGACATGGAGAGCCGCTCGGCCAACTCATCGACCGTGTAGGTGGTGTTGGCCGTCAGCATCTTCATCAGGCGCAACAGGCGTTCTATTTTGG
>CAJGDL010000148.1 GCA_904502075.1 uncultured Alistipes sp. | reverse complement strand
GGTTGGCCTCGTGCTGGTTGTACTGGACCCCGTCGGGCGAGGTGTAGATGATCTCGTCGTAGTGGCGTTCGGACTGGAGGTGCTCCACCAGCTCGAAGACCGGCTCGCACTTCATCACCATACCGGCCTCACCGCCAAAGGGGTAGTCGTCGGTCGTCTTGCGCTTGTCGTGGGCCCAGTCGTGGAGGTTGTGGACCACGATCTCCACGAGCCCCTTCTCTTGGGCACGCTTGAGTATCGACTCGCTCAGGGGCGAGGTCATCAGGTCGGGAACGGAAGAGATAATGTCTATGCGCATAGTTCGTTTAATTCAAAATTCATAATTCAGAATTCAAAATTAGCTCAGGCTGTAATTTGAATCCTCAAAAGATTCGTATGCTCAATTTTTAATCGCCTACTTACTTGCCGAGTGTTATTCACCATCCGAAGCAGAATCCAATTTTGAATTTTGAATTCTGAATTCTGAATTTCGGAAGATGATGTCTTTTCCCGATTGGGAGGTCAAGGGGATCTCGTGGCCCTCGTGGAGGGTGTAGCCTTGGTAGCCCAGCTCCTCGAAGAGGGCGATGATGCGGGGGCGGTTCTCCCCGCCGGTCTCGATGAGCACCGTGGGGCGGTACTTCTCGATGACGGGGCGCATCTCCTGCATCACATGCCACTCGTAGCCCTCGATGTCGCACTTGATGAAGTCGAGGCGCGGAAGGGCTCCGAAGAGTTCCGAGCCTCGGCGCATCTCGGCCCGATGCTCCACCTCGCAGGTTGTTTCAACCTCCTTGACGAAATTTTGGCCCGTGCCCAGGTAGCCCGTCTTGCGAGCCGAGTCGTTGGCCATCACCACCTCGCGGTCGGCCTCCCCCAAGGCGTAGGGGTAGATTTTTATATTTTGGTTGTGGCGCTGCACGTTCTTTTCGAGGATGCGGCGCGTGGGAGCCATCGGCTCCACGGCATGTACCCTCCCCTCGGGCCCTACCAGGCGGGCCAGGGTGCGGGTGTAGTAGCCGAGGTTAGCCCCGATGTCGAGGCAGTGGTCGCCCGGCTTCACCAACTTCTCGAGGTGGTAGACATACTCCAAGGCCTCCGAGCGGCGACCCAGGCCGAGCCGCTGCCAGAGGAAAAAGAGGCCGCTCACCACCCGAAGGTATCCCTCGAGCGGCAGGAGTCGGTAGAGCACTTTATGAACCAATTTTTTCAATTCGCAATTTCTGTTGGTGCACTATTTTGTTTCCCTTTTCGACAAAAAAGGAGAAGGTGTTGCATAAAACCGAAAAGCACTTTTTTGATTTTAGAGGAGCAGATTTCGACTCGACCGCAGGCCGGCGAAGATGGGCTGTACTTGAGGTACTGCCCATTTTCGACGGGCAAGAAGAGGTGAAATATGCCCTGTAAAATCGAAAAAAAACTACGGTTTGACCTCTTGGTTCAGCACCTCCACAACAAAGGGGTTGTAGAGGGTTTCGTGGCCAATGGTGGACTTCTCACCGTGGCCGGGCCAAAGGGTTACCTCGTCGCCCAGGGGGAGAATCTGCTCCAGGATCGAGCGCATGATCCACGAGTAGTCGCCTCCCGGGAGGTCGGTGCGGCCGATACTCTCACGGAAGAGGGTATCGCCCGTGAAGAGGTTTTTGGTTTGGGGCTCGTAGAGGGCCACATGGCCGGGCGTATGGCCCGGGGTGGGGATCACCTGGAGGGTGGTGTGGCCGAAGCAGACCTCCTTCACGGTGTCGAGGTCGAGGTCGATGGTGGGCAGCTTGCCGATTGCCACCCCGAAGATCATGCCGCTCACCGAGGCCGTGTCGAGCAGGAACTGATCCTTGCGCGAGAGGGCGAAGGGGATGCCATACTCCTGTTTGAGGTACTCCACGCCGAGCGTGTGGTCGAAGTGGCCGTGGGTATTGATGGCCATCTTGGGGGTCAGGCCATGCTCGGCGATGAAGTTCTTGATGACGATATCCTCGCGGGGGCCGTTGTTGCCCGCGTCGATGATGACACACTCCTTCGTCTCGTCCCAGACGATGTAGGTGTTCTCTTGAATCGGATTAAAGACAAGGGTTGCTATTTTCATGATAAAATCAATTTGGGACAAAAATACGAAAAAAGATCGCTCCGCGCAATAATCGGGAGCGATCTTTCTTGCTTTTGTCGGTTCTTCGAACCGAAATAGTCGTCGGGGAGCCTTTAATCCATCAGGCAGCGTACCGGCAGGGCGACTCCCGGGTTGAACTCCGAGGTGGTGACAAAGGTCTGCAGGTCGGACCACATGCGCACCGGAATACCGAACTCGACACCCATATCGACCATGTTAACCGCCGTGTTGCTGCTCCACCATCCGGCGCTGTAGCAGGCGTGCATCCAAAGATCCTCACCCGGGCCCACGGAGCAGGCACGGAAGCCCAGCGGTTTGCCGTTGAATTTCGAGGCGTTGTTTGTCTCCAGGTCGTAGGCGCACCAGGTGGGCTGGGGCTCGATCTCCGTCTCACCGGGCATGATCCACATGTCGTTCGAAGCCAGGGCCTTGGCGATGGCGGTGGGGTCTACCGTGCCATCGGCCATCACGCCGGCCATGCCGGCATCGAGCACATACTGGGCCAGGGTGTTCCAGTCGGCCTGCGAGGGGAGGTGCCACCCCTCGGGGCAGATGCCGCGCACGATGCGC
>CAJGDL010000147.1 GCA_904502075.1 uncultured Alistipes sp. | reverse complement strand
CCCAAGGATCGCTCCTGGGCCTTCGATCCCGAAACCCGCACCCTGACCATTGCGTTGAGTTACCATTTGATTGCCTTGGGCGAAGATACCTTTATTTGGGACTATGTAGACACTTGGAGCAGTGACTACCCGCGCTATTTCCGACAGGTATTCAAGGCAAGAGCCATTGAATAAGGCCACGCAGATCGCTCTGCCGACTTTGGCTCGGCAAGGGTATGAAATTGTGAATATGCCGCTTCGGCCGGGCGCTTCGGGTCCGGCCGATTTTTTTGTCGTGGCGAAGGGGGTGAAAAAGAGATTTTGTTATTAAAAATATTAAAAAACACCTCTTTTTGGGTGGTTTTTTGGGAGATTTTGTGGTTTTTGGGGAAATTTTTCCGCGCAAAGGGTTGTGTTATTGAAAAAATTTGTATATTTATGGTTGCGAAATTACAATAAACCAAAAAAACAATAACAGAATATGAAAAATTATTCAGCCAAAGAGATCAAGAACATCGTTCTGATCGGTGCTCCCGGCACGGGTAAAACCACCCTCGCCGAAGCGATGGCCTACGAAGGTAAGGTCATCGACCGCAGAGGTTCCATTGAGAACAACAATACCTTGTCGGACAACACCGACATCGAGCACGAATACAAGCGTTCGATCTACTCCACGATCCTCTTCACCGAGTTTATGGATCGTAAACTCAACATCATCGACTGCCCGGGTTCCGACGACTTCTGCGGAAGCCTCTTCTCGGCATTCAAGGTGGGTGACGTAGGTGTGATGGTTTTCAACGCCCAGAACGGCTGGGAGGTGGGTGCCGAGATTCAGGCCCGCTATGCCCGCGCCCTCAATAAGCCCATCATCGCCTTTATCAACCAGCTCGATGCCGACAAGGCCTCCTTCGAGAACACCTTCGAGATGCTGAAGGCCAACTCGCGCGTGAAGCCCGTGATCGTGCAGTATCCCGTAAATCAGGGTGCCGGTTTCGACGCCTTCATCGACGTGCTGCTGATGAAGATGTACCGCTTCAAGGATGAGAACGGTACGCGCGAGGAGTTGGAGATTCCCGCCGAGGAGATGGAGCGCGCCATGGAGCTCAACAAGGAGCTTGTGGAGATGGCTGCCGAGCACGACGAGAGTCTTATGGAGCTCTACTTCGAGAAGGGTACGCTCCACCAGGACGAGATTCGTTCGGGTCTGAAGATCGGTGTATCGAATCGTGAGGTGATCCCCGTCTTCTGTGGTTCGGCCAAGCGCGACATCGGCACGAAGCGTCTGATGGAGTTCATCATCAACGTGGCCCCCGGCCCGCTGAAGGCGCCCAAGTTCCTCTCGACCGAGGCCGAGGAGCTCGCAGCCGAGGCTTCGGAGCCCACCGTGGCATTCGTATTCAAGAGCCAGATCGAGCAGCACATCGGTGAGATTAGCTACATCCGCGTGGTACGCGGTAAGATCACCGAGGGTATGGAGCTCATCAATACCCGCACGGGCAACAAGGAGAAGCTCTCGCAGCTCTTTGCTGTGGCCGGTAAGAACCGCATCAAGGTGACGGAACTCTCGGCCGGTGATATCGGTTGCACCGTGAAGCTCAAGGGTACGCGCACCAACGACACCCTGGCTGCCGCATCGAACCCCGTTTCGGTGGAGCCTATCGCCTTCCCCGAGCCTCGCTACCGCGCCGCCGTGAAGGCCAAGGAGCAGAACGACGAGGAGAAGCTCGGCAAACTCCTGAACGATGCCAAGTACGAGGATCCTACTATTTTGGTAGAGTACTCGAAGGAGCTCAAGCAGACCATCATTCAGGGTCAGGGTGAGCACCACCTCAATATTCTCAAGTCGAAGCTCCAGAGCGAGAATAAGATGGAGATGGAGTTCTTTGCTCCTCGCATCCCCTATCGCGAGACCATCACGAAGGTGGCTCAGGCCGACTACCGCCACAAGAAGCAGTCGGGTGGATCGGGTCAGTTTGGTGAGGTACACATGATCATCGAACCCTACTACGAAGGTATGGATGAGCCCAAGACCTACAAGGTGGGCAAGGGTGAGATCACCGTCAATGTCAAGGGTAAGGAGGAGTATGATCTGCCGTGGGGTGGTAAGCTCCAATATTACAACTCGATCGTGGGTGGTGCTATCGATGCTCGCTTCATGCCTGCCATCCGCAAGGGTATCATGGAGAAGATGGACGAGGGCCCGCTGACCGGCTCCTACGCTCGCGATATTCGCGTGATCATCTACGACGGTAAGATGCACCCGGTTGATTCGAACGAAATCTCCTTCAAACTGGCTGCCCGCAACGCCTTCAAGGAGGCCTTCCGCAATGCCGGCCCGAAGATCATGGAGCCCATCTACGACGTAGAGGTGCTGACCCCGAGCGACTACATGGGTTCGGTGATGAGCGACCTGCAGAACCGCCGTGCGATGATTATGGGCATGGAGTCCGACAAGGGCTTCGACCGCCTCAACGCCCGCGTGCCTCTGGCCGAGCTCTACCGCTATTCGACCACCCTTTCGTCGCTGACCTCGGGTGCCGCCACCTACTCGATGAAGTTCGCCTCCTACGAGCAGGTGCCCTCCGATGTACAGGATAAGTTGTTGAAGGCTTATACTGATACCGACGAAGATTAGTATTTTATCGTGATAGTGTGCCATCTACGGCACATCCCTGAAAAAGCAGTGGCGGCTGTACGTTTTAGTACTATCCGCCACTGCTTTTTTGCACGATGCACCGTATATAACACACTCTGACGATAAAATGTT
>CAJGDL010000146.1 GCA_904502075.1 uncultured Alistipes sp. | reverse complement strand
GCTCTCGTGATACCATGCTTATGCTTCGCGCCTATTGATGAAAGATTTATAGGAAAGATAGGAAAGATAGGAAATATGGGAAATATGATATTCCTATAATTCCCATAACTCCTACAATTCCCATACCTCCTATGCCCTTTCTTTCCGAAAATACTCCTTGGGAATAACCGACAACGAAAGCGCCTCTCCGAAAAGGGAGAGGCGCTTTCGTTGGGGCCTGTCTTGGAGTTACTCCATGCCGCGGATGCGGACCTCGCAGATGCCCTCCAGCTCGCGCTGCAGGCGCTCCAGGTCGGTCTGATCCTCCACCTGACCGTAGTGGTAGGGGTAGAAGATGCGGGGACGGATCGCCTTCACGGCATCAATGGCCTGATCCACGGTCATCGTGTAGGGCTGATTGACGGGCAGCAGGGCGATGTCGATGTTGGGTGCGGCCTTCATCTCGGGGGTGTTCTCTCCATCGCCGGCGATGTAGATGCGTACCCCGCCGAAGCCGATGATGTAGCCCACATCCTCGCGGCTCTTGGGGTGGAAGTTGGTGCGGCCTTCCGAGTAGTTGTAGGCGGGCAAGGTCTCCAGGCGCAGGAACGGCAGGGGCTTGATGCTGATGCCCGGGCGTACCGTGGAGCAGTCGATGCCGTGCTCGGCCAGGATGCCGGCCGTGGTGGCATCGCAGAAGATCAGCGTGTCCTGCTTCATGAGTTTGTAGACCGCCTCGATCTCGAAGTGGTCGTAGTGGTGGTGCGAGATCAGGATCAGGTCGGCCTTGGGTAGCGAGTCGTAGTCGGCGTGCGCCACCACCGGATCGGTGTAGATGTACTTGCCGCCCACCTCGATGGCCAGCGACGAGTGTTGGAAGAAGATCATGCGAAACGGGGCTCCTACACTGGCGGTAAAGGCGTCAGACGGATATCCGAAAGCGAGTTCTGGAGTGGTTCCCATAGCTTTTATTCTCTTATTAGTTTAACGATCTCATGTTTGTGCCTGCCTCGCTTTTGTGGCGAATGTCAAGCGTTTCAGGTTTCACAAAGATAGCAAAAAATCTCTCGATTTCCAAACTTCGTCGCTAGGTTTCATTTTTTTTTATACCTTTGTCTATTGTACTGTCCGGGCAATAATCGCCTCTCAGCGAGCGTTTGCCCAAATAAACCATAAAAGAAGAAAAAATGAAACGCGTGATCAAAAGTTTGTCAGTGATTGTTGTGGCCGCCTTCGCGCTCTTGGCCACGGCCTGCAACAAGGATGCCGAAGCCCACTATTTTGGAGAGTATAGCGATCTGAAGCCCGGGTTGGCGATTTATAACGCAACCTCCACTCAGCAGTTGGTTTCGCTCGATCCAGCGGCCGTTGCCATTCGTCTGGCAATGCTCCTCGATGAAGCCGCATCGAAGGGGGTGGCGATGGATGAGGTGGAGGTGCAACTCTCGGGGCGCAACCATCTGCTCAAGGATCTTCTCTTCGGTCGCACGGTGAAGATCGAGGCCTTGGTGGAGGAGGGGGAGATTTCCGCCCCCGAGGAGTATCGGATCACCTATGTAAATACCCCTCCCGCGTCGCTTGATCGCTATTGCCGCGAGGGTAGTTACTTGGTTGCCACCCATGGTGTGTCGCTTGCCGAGAGTTCGGCCGAGAACCCCTGGTCGGTAACTCCCGTGGAGCCCATGTATCTCTATGCCGGCCTTGGTGATGCCGAGCGTTTTATGATCAAGGGAGGGGTTGTGCGGCTCTATGCCACTGCCGCAGGCTCCTATGCGATCCACCTCGAGGGGATGAAGGCATCGTTCGAGGTCTCGGAGCGCTTCGCCTCCGCCTGGTCGGGCGAATTTACGCTCACCACCTCGACCACCACCGGCAACTTTGCCTTCTCGAACCACCACAAAGACACCTTCGCCCTGTGGGGTGAGGCCGAGGGGCGCACCTTCTATGCTTTCGACAACCGATCGACCACCCACATGCACTATCGCGTGGAGGAGTCCGACCGCCTGAAGTGGGAGCCGAGTAAGACGGGATCGTTCTCGGAGGCGGAGAGCGGCGTGGAGCATTGCCGACTGACCCATCCGGAGGAGTACTCCGCAGCCCTCTATCCCTCACCCGAGGTGACGGTTTCGCATACCACCGAAGAGGGTAGGGTGACTCGTACACTTCTCTATAACGGTCTTACGATGCCGTTCTAAGGGGCTCAAATCGGGTGAAATAGCTAAAAAAAGAGAAAAATTAGGGCGCAAAGTGCGGCATCTGAAAAAAAATGCTTATCTTTGCGCGCTATGTTTAACTAAATTAACTTTTACGACAATGCCTAAAATGAAAACGAATGCCGCTGCAAAGAAGAGATTCACTTTCACCGGCACAGGTAAGATCAAGCGCAAGCACGCTTATCACAGTCACATCCTGACCAAAAAGTCGACGAAACAGAAGCGTAACCTCTGCTACTCGAGCACCGTTGCGCCTGCCGATGAGGCAAAAATCAAGAGCCTGCTGGTTAAATAATTATTTGGCCGCGTAGGGATTTTATTAACCAAAGAGCGAAACAGCCCCAAAGAACAGGAGAGAAGCCTGTCGCTGACAGCTCGTCAAAAACTTTAACACTATGCCACGTTCAGTAAACGCAGTTGCGTCACGCGCAAGAAGAAAGAAGGTTTTGAAACTTGCCAAGGGTAACTTTGGTTCAAGGGGAAACGTATGGACCGTTGCCAAAAACACGGTCGAGAAGGGTCTGCAGTATGCTTATGCACACCGCCAGCTCAAGAAGAGAACGTATCGTTCGTTGTGGATCACCCGTATCAACGCCGGTGTTCGCGCTTACGGTATGACCTATTCTCAGTTTATCGGTAAGCT
>CAJGDL010000145.1 GCA_904502075.1 uncultured Alistipes sp. | reverse complement strand
GCCTTTGTCGGTTGCGGGCGAGGTCTACAACTACGACGAGCGCGAACTCGACAGCGACTACTACACGCAACCGGGCAAGCTGTGGCGACTGATGTCGGCCGAAGACCAAAAGGCCACTTGTGAGAACACGGCACGCGCCATGGGCGATGCGGAACTCTTCATCAAGCAACGCCACATCCGCAATTGCCACCGCGCCGACCCCTCGTATGGCGAGGGCGTAGCAAAGGCATTATGTCTTTCGCTCTCCGAAGCCCTCACGGCCGAAGATCCTGCACATCCAAAGTGGGATTGGAGATAGTATAAAAGAAATGGAGCCTGTCAATTCGCAGGCTCCATATTCTATTAATTTGATTTGACCACATCGGCAGGATTCTCCGTGGCAGCTTTCCACGAGCGGAGGGTTACAAGACCGACCGTTACGGCGAGGACAATCACGAGGGCGGCGATATAGAGCCACCAAGGCTGTGCAATGCGGTTGGCGAACTGCTCCAACCAGCGCGAGGTGATATACCACGCCATAGGTGCTGCCACCACAAAGCAACCTCCGACAATCCACACATAACGCAGGTTAAGCAACTTCACTATTTGGCTGGTTGTCGCTCCGTACACTTTTCGTACAGCAATCTCCGAGCGGCGGTGCTGCGTCTCGAATAGCACAATGCCGAATACTCCCATCAAGGCGATCACAATAGCCAGGATGGCGAACAAGCCAATCAACACCATATCCTTCTTGGTCTGCTGGTAGAGGCTCTCAACCCACTCCTCCAGGAAGTAGAGTTCAGGCTCCTCGGCAGCAGGGGCCAACTCCTTGGAGAGCCTCTTCACATAGTCAACAAAGGCTTCGACATCGGCACCTGCACGCAGACGGATATAGTAGTAGCTCATACGCGTCCCATCCGACGAACAGTAGAAGGCGTGATAATCTTCGTTTTGCGAGAGAGAGGTGAGGCGTATATCTTTGATGATACCCACATAGGTAAACTGATTCCCCTCCTTATAGCCGAGCGGAATACCCACGTCGCGGTGCATGCGGTTCATCATCACAATCTCATCACGCTCACCCGACGAAGGGGTAAAGCCTTCACCCCCGACCACCTCGAAACCGAAGAAATCAAGAAAATTCCAACGCACGGAATTGGCGCGTAGCACATACTCGCGGCCCTCATACTCGCGGCCCCACATCTGGTTATTACGGAAAAGGTTGCCTGCCGAAGCGGTAACATCCTCTGCATCGGGATGCTGTTGCAGGCGCTCAACAACCGTCTCGGCGCGTGTACCCAGGTCCCACGAGGCAAAGGTTACGATATTTGAGCGGTCGAAGCCCAAATCGTAGTTGATCATAAAGCGGTATTGCATCCAAAATACAGCCGTTACGATGATGAGGATCATGGCTACCGAGAACTGCAGACCAACCATCACCGAACGCAGTCTGCGACCCGATGCCGACTGGGCAAAACCACCCTTCACGCCCAATGAAGCGTTGAAGCGGGTGATGTAGAACGCCGGGTACAATGCCGCCACAACGGCCAACAACACCATCAGCGCAACGACCATAATAATTACGGGGATATTATCCGCAAGGGCGAGCGAACAAATCGAGTAGTTCATGATAAAACTATCCTGGATGGCAATCATCAGATAGAGCGTAAGAGCCATAGAGATAAGTACCAGGCCGATAGCCTCAAAGAGGAAGTTCCAACGCAGTGTACCTTGACTCGCGCCGAACACCTTGCAGATATTCACCGCCCGCATACGCACCGGGACAAGGGCGAAGAAGAAGTTGATAAAGTTGATAAAGGCAATCAGCACGATAATAAAGGCAATGCTCGATAGGATAATCGGGGTTGATCTCTTGCCAGTCCGGAAATTGCCCGAATCGTAGAAGTTGCCATCATAATAGAGTTTGTCGAGGCGCACCAGGCGCGTAGCGAGAATATGGGCTCCACTCTCCAGCTCCTCCTTGGCCATCTCAATCTCCTCGGGATCCTCAGCCTCGGCCATCCACTCCTGCACCATACCCTGAAACCACTCGGCATAGCCCTTCTTGAAAATTTCGATGTAGCCATTGAGGTCGGCACCCTCGCGCATGCGGACAAAATTCGAGTAGTTCCAATTGTTGTTGCCCATCGTATAGACTCCCTCATCGTTCTGCATAATGCCCCAATGGCTGAACATAGAGTTCTTGGGCATATCCTCGTAGATGGCCACAATGGTCTGTGGATGCATCGGTTTGCCGTCGTCGTGGTATCTTCCACCCTCAAAGTAGATCACATCACCGGCACCAACGCCCAATTTCTCAGCCTTGGAGCGAGCCATGGCCACCGTGTTCGGCTCCTTGAGTTGCGAAAAATCGCCCGCCAAGCACTCAAAACCGAAGAATGTGGGTACATTGGCTGTTCCCTGATATACATACTCGTTGAACGGCTCCATCGTGTACTCATTGCGCTTGATCCAAATGCGGCTAATGCGTGGGTAAGGCATCGTCGAGGCGACCTCCTCGGCATCGGGGAACTGCTCAGCCGTCATATAGGCCAAGTTACCGGGCGAGTTGGTACTCCACTTTATCTCCTCACTGCCAGCCCCGAAGTCAGGAGAGATAAGATAGGTTCGATCAGCATCTTTCAGAGAGTGGTTGTAGGTGAGTGTAAACCACACCTGCGAAGCAATGATGTAGAAGGCCACAAAGGCGAGGGTCAAACCGAGCACATTAAGCAGCGATGCGACCTTGTAACGCTTGAGCGTCATCAAGAAATTTTTGAAAGCAATCTTCATATTCGTTAAGTTTTATTTGTTTTGTCTTAGTGATGTGGGAGGCGGTCAAGCCAACCCACACCTGAAACGCTTCTCTGCTTATGGTAATAGGCGTTTTATAGTCTGCTCTT
>CAJGDL010000144.1 GCA_904502075.1 uncultured Alistipes sp. | reverse complement strand
TTTTGTTGTGGAGAATACCAGGGTCGAACTGGTGGGCAAGCCCACCTTGTTTTTATTGACACCTCCCCATCCCTCCTGGGAGGAGGGGGTTAAGAGGTCACCCGTTGACCCTGGTATTGTGAAGCCCTCCCTTTCTCAAAGGGAGGGTTTGGGAGGGAATGTCAAACTACAATAAAAAACAACGGAAAGCCTTATAGCCTTCCGTTGTTTTTTGTTGTGGAGAATACCAGGGTCGAACTGGTGACCTCTTGCATGCCATGCAAGCGCTCTAGCCAACTGAGCTAATCCCCCTTGATTGCGGATGCAAAGGTAGTGAAAATTTCGTTCCCTCCAAACTTTTTTGCTCTTTTTTTTGATTTTTTTCTCATTTTTGCCCCTTTTTTGGGGGAAATGAGCCGATTCGGGCCTTGAATAGGGATAAGAAACCCTTTCGTGAGCACTCTTGGAGTGCGAGATGGCAAAAAATACCCCGAGCCGGAGAGACTCGGGGTAGGGGAGAGGGGTGTCGGTTGAGCGCGCATGGGGCTGCTCAATCGATCCATTATTCATCGAGGTAGCCTTCGCGGACAAGTTGTTCGCGGATCTTCACCCAATCGGCCACGGGGCGCGAGCAGTTGTCCACAATTTTGAGCGGACAACCCAGGGCGCTGTCGTCGATATAGAGGTTGGCATAGATCTTCGGCGAATCAGTCCACTGCTTCTGTTCGGGATTGGCGTTGATGGCCCACAGGGGAATATCGCGGTCAGCGAACCACTGCTTGGCTCGATCGAGCAAGCGACCGCTGCGCATGGTGTGGAGCACCAGGCGGTTTTTGTTGGCCACGAGTTCTTTCAGTACGGGGACGGCACCATTGTCCTCGCCCATGTGAGGATATTCGTGCGTAACGACCGTACCGTCGAAATCAATGCAGATGACATTTCCCGAAACAGCCATGACTATTTGCCGATTTTAAGCAGTTTCTTGATGCGAACGATCAGCGGGAGCTGCATCTTTACCGAGCCCTCCTCGTCCGTTCCGTAGTAATCGTAGCCATAGCCGTAGCCATAGCCGAAGTTCGAACTCTTCATGCTTGCACCGTTGAGAACAAGGGTCATGTTGTGGAACTTCTTCTCGCGGTAGAAGCGGTCGATGTCGGGCAACTGGCGACGATCCAACAGACCCTCACGCACCACATAGAGCGAGAGGTCGCACAAGCGGTCGGTGATCATGGCATCGGCCACCACCAAGGCGGGAACGCTGTCGAGGATGATGTAGTCGTACTCCTTGCGCAACTCCTTCATCAGTTCATCCAAACGCTCCGAGAGCAGCATCTCGGCGGGATTGGGGGGCTGAACGCCGGCATAGAGGACGTGCAGGTTGGCATTGGTGCGCGTGGGAAGGATCAGATCCTGGATATTCTTCGTGCTACCACTTAAGAATGAGGTTACACCCTTGGTGTCGCTGCCGTGGCCCATCACCTTGGTGAGCGAGCGGCGGCGCAGGTCCATATCTATGAGCAGCGTCTTCTTGCCTGCCATGGCCATCGTCAGTGCCAGGTTGACCGATACGAAGGTCTTACCTGCGTGGGGATTCGACGAGGTAACCATGATCACCTTCTGTTCCTTGTCGTTTACGTTCATGAAGTTCATGTTCGTGCGCAAGATGCGGAAGGCCTCGGAAACCGAGTCGCGGCCATTTTCGCGCACGGCAATGCCGTGGTTCGTCGCACCCGTGTAGAGGGGAATTTCACCCAGGAAGGGGATGCTCGTGCGCTCTTCAATATCCTTGCGACCGCGGATCGAGGTGTCGAGAACCTCCATCAGGTAGAGGATGGCAAAGGGGATACCCAAACCGAAGATCAGAGCGACAGCCAAAATCATGAAGCTCTTCGGGTAGACGGGCAGCGGCGAGCCGAAGGCCGAATCTACGATGCGCGAATTGGGCTCAACGACCTCCACAGCCAGCTCATTCTCCTCGCGCTTCTGCAAGAGGTAGAGGTAGAGTTCCTCCTTCACCTTCTGCTGACGGATGCTTCCCAGGATCTCCTTCTCCTTCGACGAGGCACTCTGGATGCGGGTGTTGGCGTAACGCTCCTCCTTGCGCAGGGCATCCGACTGGATCTGCAGGGCCTCGATGTGCGAGTTGAGCGATGCAATGATCGCCTCACGGTTGGCTGCCAGAGCCTTGTTCAAGTTCTGGAGTGTGGGGTTGTTCTCCGACCCTTCGGCACGCAACTTGTCGCGCGTGAGGAGCATGGTGTTGTATTGGCTGATCTGGGAGGCGATGCCCGCGTTCAGCATGCCGGCCGTGGCGGGGATTAGGGCGTTCTCCTGCTCCTTGTCGTTCAGGAACTCGCACAGATACTTGGCCATAGCGACCTGGTTCTCGATGGCCAGCCCCTCGCTCTTGTACTTCGAACTCTCGGAGAGCATGCGCTGTGCCTCGGTCGAGAGGTCAAAGATGTCGTTCTTGCGCTTGAACTGCTCGATCTCCTTATCCACATTGCCCAACTCCTGGCTGATCACGGCCAGACGGCTGTCGATGAACGAGGCAGTCTGCTTGGCTACGGCACGCTTGTCCTCCATGGCATCGCCGTTGTAGACAGCAATCAGCGTGTTGATTACATCCTCGGCACGTTGCGGAACCACGTCGCGCATCGAAAGCGAGATGATCGACGAGAGTTTGTTCACCACCGAACTCTGTACGGCTTTGCGGTAGGAGCTCGTGGCAGAGTTTAGCGAGCTCTTGCCCACCTTGATCGTCTTGCCTTGGTACTCCTCGGTGAGGTAGAAGGTGGGGTTGATGCAGATGGCTCCGACCGGGGTGTTGATCGTGTCGCCCAACACGGCCTCTACGACCGTATCTTCCCCTTCGATCTCGCCCAAGGCGATCTTCTTGTTCATGAATTCGCTGATGCTTGCGCGGTTGCCTTCGAGGAGTTTTACCTCAAACGAGGCCGAC
>CAJGDL010000143.1 GCA_904502075.1 uncultured Alistipes sp. | reverse complement strand
GCACGTATTGGCCAACGTCTCGGTGAAATTTTAGGACTCCGACAAAGAAAAAAAACAAGAACCAAATAATCGAAAAACGTGGACTGGAAACTCATTCTTCAACTTGTGGGCATCGCGCTCGGCCTCCTCTACCTCTACTTAGAGTACAAGGCCAACATCTGGCTTTGGGTCGTAGGACTCATCATGCCCATCGTGCACGGCACGCTCTACTTTCGCGCAGGGCTCTATGCCGACTGCTCCATGCAGGTGTACTACATCCTGGCCGGCCTCTACGGTCTTGCCGTCTGGAGCCGCGGAAAGCGTAAAAGTGCCACCGCCGAGCCCGAAATCAGCCATACCCCCTTCGGGGTTTGGATGCAGATCGGAGTGCTCTATGTTGCGATCCATGCCACGCTCTATGTATTGCTTACCACCTTTACGGACAGTACCGTTCCCGGGCTGGACAGCTTCACGACAGCCCTCTGCATCGTGGCCTACTGGATGCTTTCACGCAAATATGTCGAGCAGTGGCTCGTATGGCTCGTGGTCGATGCCGTTACCGTGGGACTCTACCTCTACAAGGGGATTCCCCTCACGGCAGGTCTCTATGCCCTCTACACCGGCCTGGCCGTGGCAGGTTACCTGCGCTGGCTACGCATGATGCGTCAGGTGGCATAAGTGGTAATATTTGTTAAGAAAGCGGGGAAAATTTCGATTTTTCCCCGCTTTTTGTTATCTTTACCCAATCAAAATAGAGAAATTATGAATTTTTTGGAATTGGTTAAGAGCCGTTACTCGGTACGCAGTTTTCAGGAGCGCGACGTCGAGCCCGAAAAGTTAGCCTACCTTTTGGAGTGTGCCCGCCTCGCCCCCTCGGCCTGTAATCGCCAACCCTGGCGCTACCTGGTCGTGCGCGACAAGCAACAGCGCGAAGCCCTGTGCGGAGCAGCCGAACGCTTCACCTGGATGCATACAGCCCCCCTCTTCATTGTGGTTTGCACCGATGATAGCGAAGCCTGGGTGCGTCGCTCCGACAACCACAACCACAGCGATGTCGATGCCGCCATCACCACCGAACACCTCTGCCTGGCTGCCGTAGAGCAGGGGCTGGGGAGTTGTTGGATCTGTGCCTTCGATGTAGAGAAGTGCCGCGAAGCACTCCAAATAGACCCTGCATTGCGTCCCGTGGTAATCCTTCCCATCGGCTACCCCGCCGTCGAGGCCCACGACAAGATCCGCAAACCACTCCATGAGATAAAAACCGAAATCTAAACCCCTATGAATGGATTAGACCGCATTGTACAGGAGTGGATCGACAAACTCCTCACCAGAATGGGTTGCTCCGATGATTTGGCCAGTTCGACCGATCGTTGGATCATCCTGCTTCTCATCGTGCTGTTGGCCCTGCTGACCGACCTCATCATCCGCCACATCATCCTGCGCGTAGCACGCAAAATCGTATCGAAGACCAAGGCCTCGTGGGATGACATTCTCTTCGACAATACCGTGATGCGGCGCCTGTGCAACATCGTCAGCCCGATCTTGATCTACACGCTCCTCCCGATCGCCTTCGCGCCGGGTGATGGTGGGGCCAACGAACTCCACACCCTACTGAAAAACTTCATCGAGATCTACCTGATCATCGCCGTTCTGCGCTTCGTAAACTCCTTCCTACAAGCCCTCTTCGAGCTCCTGGAGCACCGTCCCGAGTGGCAAGGCAAGCCGATCAAGGGGTTGATGCAGACAGGCCAGGTGGCAGCCTCGTGCATCGCTGCCATCCTGATCATCTCGATCCTGATCGACCGTTCGCCGGCCATCCTGCTTACCGGTATCGGAGCCTCGGCCGCTGTGATGATGCTGATCTTCAAGGACAGCATCCTGGGCCTCGTAGCCGGAGTGCAACTCTCGGTGAATAATATGCTCAAGGTGGGCGATTGGATATCGATGCCTTCGCGCGGCGTGGATGGCGTGGTCGAGGAGGTAGCCCTCACGATCGTCAAGGTGCGCGGCTGGGATAACACGCTCCAGATGCTCCCGCCCTATGTGCTCATCAGCGAGTCGTTCGACAACTGGCAGGCCATGCGCGAATCGGGCGGCCGCCGCATCAAACGCTCCGTGAATTTCGATCTGACGAGTATCTCGTTCCTGAAGCCCGAACTCGAAGCCCGCCTCCGCGAAGGAGAGCAGACAGCCGAGCTGATGCAGGCCGTCGAGAGCCTGACGGCCGAGGGGAAACCGATCACGAACCTCGACCTCTTCGTCCGCTACATGACCCGCTACCTGGAGCAGCACCCGCGCGTGAGCCATAACCTACTGATTCTGGTACGCCAGCTGCAACCCACCCAGTGGGGCCTTCCGGTGGAGTTCTACTGCTTCTCGTCGAATGTCAATTGGGTGCCCTACGAACAGCTGCAAGCCGAGATCATCTCCCATGTCGCCGCCCTTGCCCCGCAATTCGACCTACGCCTGTTCCAATATCCCCTGAGTCAAGATGTAAAGCAATGAGGGGTTAGGATTTAACTATAAAGTAAAGCTCTTGCAAATTTTGGTGGAAGGAAATGTTTAGGAGGGGATTAGCACAAAGTGCTAATCCCCTCCTAAACAAACTGCGTCATCCCGAGAATTTTCATTTTATGGCCTTGCATAGCACGGTGGTGTTGCATGAAAATTCGTGGGGATCTTCCGATTATTAAGGAGTTGTGGAATAGCTTAACCGCCAGGACGACAAGGTGGTTCGGGGCAATCTACGGTTTTAGGTAAGCGGTAGATTGCCACAAATTTTCATGGCCGCAAACCGCTTTCCGCTACGCCCTAAAATGAAAATTTTCGCAATGACTGCGAGAAGTAAGCGTCCTATTTCGTGTCAGAAGGTGGCAGTTGCAACGCTCGGCCATGCACAACCCAATTTTTGATTTTAGAGGAGCAGATTTTGTGCCGACATGAAAATTCCCCGGAAGGGTTGTACTTGGCGTACTACCCTTTCGGGGAATTGATTGAGGTGCAAAATCTGCCCTATAAAATC
>CAJGDL010000142.1 GCA_904502075.1 uncultured Alistipes sp. | reverse complement strand
TCGGTAACGACAATGCACTCTCTACCCGAGGCCGTGTGCTCAATCTCGGTGCGGGCACGCATCACCACGCGGCCGCGACCCGTCAGCAAAGCCTCCTTGACCCCCTCGTAGCCATAGATCATGGCTCCGGTCGGGAAGTCGGGACCCTTGACATACTTCAGCAGATCCTCGCACGGCAACTCCGGATTGTCGATGTAGGCGCAGCAGGCATCAATCACCTCCGAGAGGTTGTGGGGAGCCATGTTCGTAGCCATACCCACGGCGATACCGCTCGAACCGTTCACCAACAGCAGCGGAATTCGGGTCGGCAGAACCGTAGGCTCCAACATCGTATCGTCGAAGTTCGAAGTCCAATCAATGGTCTCCTTCTCGATGTCGGCCAATACCTCATCGGTGATCTTCTTCATACGGGCCTCGGTGTAACGCATGGCCGCGGCCGAGTCGCCGTCCATCGAACCGAAGTTACCCTGACCATCCACCAACGGATAGCGCATCGCCCACTCCTGGGCCATACGCACCATCGCCTCATAAACCGACGAGTCGCCGTGGGGGTGGAACTTACCCAACACATCACCCACGATACGGGCCGACTTACGGGTAGGTTTGTCCGACGAGAGTCCCAACTCGGCACTCATATCGTAGAGAATACGACGGTGCACGGGCTTCAAGCCATCGCGCACATCGGGCAGAGCACGCGACACGATCACCGACATCGAATAGTTGATGTAGGCCGATTTCATGTGCTCCTCGATATTGACGGGGATAATTCTTCCTCCCGTCATACCCTCTTGCAAGTTTTCTTCCATGAAATTATCTGTTTTTCTAAAAAATTACATACTTTCCAACCCACAAAAATAGCCTTTTTTTTCGATTTTAGCAATTTTCAACCTCGAAAAAAGAGTTTTTCTCCGCCAATTCAAACCCCAAGCCCCCATTTTTACCCCTTTTTAGGCGATTCTACGGCTTTCGGGAATCCGCTTCGACCTCCCCGCGCGAGCAAACATCCCATTCACATTGACAACCCGTCACGCGGAACAACCAACATAGAATCCTCCGCAAACCATTCGCCCCATAATGAAACAATGGGCGGCACTTCTATGTACCACCCATCGTTGAATTGTCGGCCAAACGGCGACTCACTGCCGCCCACCTCGCCAAACTACTCGGCCACTTCGTTCTTTCGAGACTGCCTGCGACTGATGTTCAGGTAACGCTGCAAGACCTGCTGAAGCATCTCGGGCTCGATGTTGCGACGAATATTTCCACCCTGGGCGATCGAAATGGCTCCGGTCTCCTCGGAAACCACCACCACGATGGCATCCGAAATCTCACTAAGTCCAATGGCGGCGCGATGGCGCGTACCGTAGTGTTTCGGCACGTCGGTCTGCGTCACAGGAAGGATGCACTTGGCGGCCACCACGCGATCCCCCTCGATCACCACAGCCCCGTCATGCAACGGTGCATTCTTGAAGAAGATATTCTTCAGCAGCGATGTCGAGACACGGGCATCGATTGCAATACCCCCCTCGGTGATCAACTTGAGATCGCTCTGCTGACCAATCACGATCAAGGCTCCCGTCTTGGTCTCGGCCATCTCGCAACATGCCGTCACGATCGGTGCCGTATGGGTCGTAGTAATATCGTCCCCCATGGAGAAGATACGTGAAATGAAGCCCAACGGTTTTTGGCGCATACCGATCATCTGCAAGAAGCGACGAATCTCGGGCTGAAAAATAATGACCAAGGCGATTACTCCGACACTGATGATTTGTCCGAGGATGGAGCTCAACAACTCCATGTTGAGCGTACGCACAACCACCCACACGAAGTAGATGATAATAATACCCGTGAGGATGTAGGGGGCATTGGTTCCCTTGGTTGTACGATAGATCCAATACATGATGGTCGCGACCAAAAAGATATCGACCAAATCAATGAATGTAAATGGAACAAATCCCATAAAATCAATCCGTTATAATACCTGTTAAAAAATTGGCAATCAACGCTCGGCCACCGAATTTGCCGCCTATTTCGCCTCCTTCTCCTCGGCGTAGAGCTTGTTTACCACCTCCAGCACCGTAGCGGTGATATCGAGCGTCGAATCAGCATCGATCAAGGCCGAAGCATTCATAATCATCTTATACTTCTTGTCGGCATTGATCTGCTCCACGGCACGCATCAGCAGGTCACGATTGCGGTTGAGCATCACCATATTCTCCTCCTCGAGCGAGGCACCCTCCTTCTGCATCGTGTTCTCCAGATTTACGGCACGCTTCTGCAACGACTCCTGCTGCTTCTGAGCATCGAACGAGGTGATCAACCCCTTCTGATACTTCTCCTGCAACTGATTGGCCTCCCACTGCAGGTTCTGCTGCTTCTTGGCCCAACCCTCCTGGGCTTTGCGGGTCTTCTCCTCCAGGGGCAGACCCTCCTGCTGATAGAGGTCGTTCTCGACCATCACCTTCTCCACCTGGATGTAGGCCAGGTCGCTACCGGCTACCGATTTCACCTCACCGGCCTCTGCCACAGTCTCGGTCTTGGGGCTGCAAGCGGCAAAGAAGAGCGCGGCAGCCATTACACTAAAAAGAATCTTTTTCATGGTTGTTATCTGTTTTAAGTTTATAATTCTTACACCAATCGACAAAGGTAACAAAAATTTTCGTACCTTTGTAATATTAAAGAACAAATTTTCAACGATTCATGTACGAATATATATATGGTAAGGTAGCCGAACTGGCCCCCACCTACGCCGTGATCGAGGCTGCAGGGGTGGGTTACTACCTCCAAATCTCGCTACAAAGCTACTCGGCCATCGAGGGAATGGACGAGGCCAAGCTCTACACCCACTTTATTGTCCGCGAGGATGCGCAGTTGCTTTACGGCTTCTCGTCGAAGGGCGAGCGCGAACTGTTCCGCCACCTGATCAGTGTATCGGGCGTGGGAGGAAACACCGCACGCATGATCCTCTCGACCTACTCCCCGCACGAACTGCGTAACATCATCCAGAGCGAAAATGCCGTGCTGCTGAAGAATGTCAAGGGATTGGGATTGAAGACCGCCCAAAAGATCATCGTGGAACTCAGCGGCAAACTCCTCTCGTTGGGACTCGACTCGGGAGAGGAGCTACCGGACACTACC
>CAJGDL010000141.1 GCA_904502075.1 uncultured Alistipes sp. | reverse complement strand
TGGTCAGGCTGAAAGACTATCGCTTAAACGAGGCTCCGATTTCGATCCCCGGATAGCTCGAAATGATCGAGGAGGCGATCTTTACGTAGTCGTTCTCGGCAAGCGAGGGGGCGGCGGCTTGGAGGGCCGAAAGGGCCTTGTCGGCATCGAACTTCAGGGTCAGGACACCCTCTTTGTACTCGCTCTTTCCGGTGATCGTCAGCGACTTCTCCTTCGAGGTGAGCGTCAGCGTAATCTCGCCCGTCGAGGGGGTGTAGAGGTAGTTGCCCGCACCGATGAAGTCGTTGATCTCGAGGGTCATCGTCCCTCGCTTGTTGAAGGTGACGCGGTCGCGACCACGCTGTACCCCTCCTTTGAGGAGGATGCCGTCCATCTGTCCCTCCAGGGCGCTGACGGCCATGGTGGCGACGGGATCGCTGCCCGTATAGACGATGACGGGGTCTGCGAAGATCCAGGTGGCGGCCAACTCCGAGGCGGTGATATGTTTCACCTCGGGGACCAACTCGGTCTCCTTCTGCGAGCCGATGCCGAAGAGGCTCTTCAGCATCTCGCTCCAGGATTGAGCCTGCGAGTCGAGGATGCTGCCCGACAGCAGGGCTAAAATAAGAAGTATGCGTTTCATCTTTTCTTTTGTTTTGGGGTGATTACAGGGGTGAACTACTCCTTTTTTAGGGTCTCTATTTCTGTTATCCACACTGCGGCCGAGGCATCCGAGGGCATGCGCCAGTCGCCACGCGGCGAGAGGCTTACTGATCCCACCTTGGGGCCATCGGGCAGAGCCGAACGCTTGAACTGCTGCGAGAAGAAGCGGCGGAAGAAGGCCTCCATCCAGTGGAGAATCACCTCGCGCGGGTAGCGATCGGCGAAGGCCTGTTCCGCCAGGAAGAGGAGTTTGCGGGGCGAGGCTCCGCGACGGATGAAGTGGTAGAGCAGGAAGTCGTGCAACTCGTAGGGGCCCACCAGATCCTCGGTCTTTTGCGCAATTTCGCCCTTCTCGTCGGCTGGAAGGAGTTCGGGGCTGACGGGGGTGTCGACAATATCCAGCAGGGTCTTTTCGACCTCACCTCCTAGCTGTTCGGCTGCCGTGCGCACGAGGTGGCGCACCAGGGTCTTGGGAATTGAGCCGTTTACGCCGTACATCGACATGTGGTCGCCGTTGTAGGTGGCCCAACCCAGGGCCAACTCGCTCAAGTCGCCCGTGCCGATCACCAGGCCTCCCACCTTGTTGGCGTAGTCCATGAGGATCTGCGTGCGCTCGCGCGCCTGCGAATTTTCATAGGTGGCCGAACGGTCTGCGGGGTCGAGTCCGATGTCGGCGAAGTGTTGATTGACCGCCTTGGCGATCGAGATCTCGGCCTGCGTGATGCCCAGCTGATTCATCAGGTCGAGGGCATTGCGGTAGGTGCGATCCGTGGTACCGAAGCCCGGCATCGTGATGCCGTAGATTCCTCGGCGGTCGAGCCCCAACTTGTCGAATGCCTTTACTACCACCAGGAGGGCCAGGGTCGAGTCTAAGCCTCCCGAGATGCCCAACACCACCGAACGGCAGCGGGTGTGCTCGAGGCGCTTGGCCAAGCCCATGGCTTGAATTTGGAAGATCTCTTCGCAGCGAGCGTGGCGCGTGGCCTCGTCGGACGGCACGAAGGGCATGGGGTTGATCTTTCGCTCGAAGGGGCTCTCTTTGGGCTCGAATTCGCAGGGGTAGAGTACGAAGGAGTCTTCGTTGTGCAGGGCGGCAAAGGTATTGGTACGCGTGCGCTCCACCTCGATGCGCTCCACATCAATCTCGGCGCAGAGCAGCTGCTCCTCGAGAGAGAATCGTTCGCTCTCGGCCACCCACTCGCCCTGGTCGGCAATGAGGATGTTGCCCCCGAAGACCAGGTCGGTCGAGGACTCTCCGAAGCCCGACGATACATAGAGGTAGCCGGCACGGAGACGGGCCGACTGCTGGCTGACAAGCGAGCGCAGGTAGGCGTGTTTGCCCACCACTTCGGGCGATGCCGAGAGGTTGATGAGGATGCGGGCGCCTCCCTGGGCAAGGGCTGCCGAGGGGGGATTGGGTACCCAAAGGTCTTCGCAGATCTCTACGCCGCACTCCACACCGTTGATCTTGAACATCACATCTACTCCGAAGGGTACCTCCTGACCGCAAAGTTCCACGAGGCTCCCCTTTACGTCGGCTCCCGAGGCGAACCAGCGCGGCTCGTAGAACTCTCCGGAGTTGGGGAGGTAGCTCTTGGGCACTACACCCAGAATTTCGCCCTGCGAGAAGGCCACGGCGCAGTTGTAACGGCGCCCCCCGGCCACAAGAGGCATACCGACTACCGCAGCAATGGGGCAGTCGGCTGTAGCCCGCACCACCTCTTCGAGGGCCTTCTCGGCCGCCCGCATGAGGCTGGGTTGAAGGAACAAATCGCCGCAGGTGTAGCCTGTGAGCGAGAGCTCGGGGAAGGCAACAAGCGCTGCTCCGTGCTCGGCGGCTCGGCGGATCAGTTCGATGTGGCGATCCGCCAAGAAGGCGCAGTCGCCAACCCGCACTGCGGGAATGGCGCCTGCAACCTTAAAGAAACCGTAGGGGTTCATTGTTTTTCGATTAGGTTCAACTATTTAGCCCAAAGCGAGGCCAAGTTGAGGATCACCTGCTGGGCCTTCTGCATGGTGGTCAGCGAGCAGTACTCAAATTTGCCGTGGAAGTTCATGCCGCCCGTGAAGAGGTTGGGGCAGGGCAGCCCCATGAACGAGAGGCGCGAACCGTCCGTACCGCCACGAATGGGCTTTACGATCGGCTCTACATCCACCATGCGCATCGCCTCCTTCGCCTTGTTGATTACCTCGGGATGGGGCTCCACCATCTTGCGCATGTTGTAGTACTGATCCTTGATCTGGAGCGATACGATGCCGGCCGAGTACTTGTGGTTCAGGTGCTCGACGCAGGCCACCATGAAGTTCTTCTTCTTCTCGAAGAGCTCCATGTCGTGGTCGCGGATGATGTATTGCAGGTCGGCCTCCTCGACCGTACCCTTGAAGCCTACGCAGTGGAAGAAGCCCTCGTAGCCCTCGGTGAACTGCGGACGCTGCGTGGCAGGCAGCAACTGGTTCAACTCGCAGGCAATGTCGATGGCGTTGAGCATCTTGCCTTTGGCGACACCCGGGTGTACGTTGCGACCCTGGATGTGGATCTTGGCTCCGGCAGCGTTGAAATTCTCGTACTCCAACTCGCCCTCGAAGCCACCG
>CAJGDL010000140.1 GCA_904502075.1 uncultured Alistipes sp. | reverse complement strand
GAGGCGTGGTACCTCGATTCGCGCCGTGGCGTGCCGATGTTGATGGTCGACTACAACAACGAGCGCGACTTCCTGAACGAGCAGCGCGAACGCACGCTGCGCACCGTCTTTTCGTGGCAACACCTCGGTACGCGCTACAATGCCGAGGCCCAAGCCGGCTATGTCTACTCGTGGCAGACCTACGACTTCTCGAAGGATCGTGGCAACGGTCTCTTCACGGAGTTGATCCGCTCGCGCAACCGACTCCACACCCTCTACGGCCGGGCCCACGGCGAATACTACGCCGACCGCTGGCTCTTCACGGCCACGGTGAGTCTACATCAGCATTGGGCCGAGAGCCGCGACGACCGCTCCCTGCAGGGGGAGATCTACGATGCGGGACGCACCGAACTTTCGGCCTCCGTCACCGCCCGTTGGTCGCCCACCGACCGCCTGGGACTTTCTATCATTCTGCGCGAAGAGCTCTACGACAGGGAGCTGAGTCCGCTAATTCCCGCCCTCTCGGCCGATTATCTCCTCTCGAAGCGCGGACAAGTGACGCTGAAAGGATCGTTCTCGCGCAACTTCCGCTACCCGACACTCAACGACCTCTACTACGAGCCCGGAGGAAATCCCGACCTACAACCCGAGCAGGGGCTGAGTTACGATGCCGGACTCTCCTTCTCGCTCAAAAAAGAGGGTCGCTACGCCTTGAGCGGCAGCGCCACCTGGTTCGACTCCTACATCGAGGATTGGATCCTCTGGCAGGCAACCCACCAGGGATTTTGGACCCCGAAAAATGTAAAAAAGGTACACGCCTACGGCATAGAGAGCCACCTCGAATGGCTTCAGCACCTGGGGCGCGATTGGCAACTGCAACTGACCGGGAACTTCGCCTGGACCCCCTCGATCCATGCGGGCGAGGGGAAGGGCCCCTACGACCAATCGGTCGGCAAGCAGTTGGTCTATGTCCCCGAATATTCGGCCTCGGTGGGGGCCCGGCTGGCTTGGCGCACCTGGCGATTGGGCTACAAAGGGAGCTACTACAGCCAACGCTTCACCACCTCGGCCAACACCTCCTCACCGCTCGGTGTGGTGGAGGGTTACTACGTCTGCGACGCATCCCTCGAAAAGCTTTTCGACCTGCCGTGGGTGGCCCTCTCGGCCAAATTCAACATCCGAAACCTCTTTGATACGGAGTACGAATCGGTGCTGGCCCGCCCGATGCCGGGTATTCACTTCGAAATTTTCCTCGACATCCGCCCCAAATGGGGAGCCAAAAAGAAGCAATAGAGCATGAAAGATTATTTATATAGGTTGCTAATCCTCCTGACGGCCCTTCTCGTCGGAGCCTGCCGCCCACAGTCGCACCCCTCGCTCGAGGAGTACGATGTGGAGCTTTATACCCCCACCTACGCCTCCGGCTTTTCGATCCTGGGCTCGTGCGACACCACGCACAACCACTCCACGCTGATCAAGGTACGCAACCCGTGGCAGGGAGTCGTAGGCGAGGAGCGAATGCTCTTCATTGCTCGCAACGGAGAGCCCACACCCGAGGGGTACACGGGGCCCGTGCTCCGTGGCGATGCCCGCCGCGTGGTCTGCCTGAGCTCCTCCTACATCGCCATGCTCGATGCCATCGGGGCCGAGGATCGGATCGTGGGGGTCTCAGGGTTCGAGTTTGTGCAAAATCCAAAGATCCAGGCCCGTCGCCACGAAGTGGGCGATGTGGGCTACGACGGCAACTTCAACTACGAGCTCCTGGTGGCACTCGATGCCGACCTGGTGCTTCTCTACGGGGTATTCAGTCCGAGTGTCATGGAGGCCAAACTCCGGGAGTTGGGAATCCCCTACCTCTATGTAGGTGAATATGTGGAAGAGAGCCCCTTGGGAAAGGCCGAGTGGATGGTAGCCGTGGCCGAGTGTGTCGGCCTGCGCGAAAGAGCCGCAGCCCACTTTACCACGATTCCACCCCAATACAACCACTGGAAAGAGTTGGCCGCTACCACAAAGAGCAGACCCAAAGTGATGCTCAACCTCCCCTATGGCGATGCTTGGTTCATGCCTTGGCGTTCGAGCTACACGGCCCGTCTGATTGCCGATGCCGGGGGCGACTACCTCTACCGCGGAGAGCAGACAACCACGGGGTCGGCCACGATCAGTTCCGAGGAGGCTCTTCTGCTGACGGCCGAAGCCGATGTATGGCTCGACCTCAACGAGTTGCAGAGTAAAGAGAGCCTCATTCGCCGCTACCCGCGCATGGCCGATCTCGCCTGCGTAAAGCGTGGCGAACTCTACAACAACAACCGCCGCGCCACCCCCAACGGAGGCAACGACCTCTGGGAGTCGGGGGTGGTTACTCCCCACCTGATTCTGCGCGACCTGGTCAAGATCTTCCACCCCAAATTGGTGGCGGAGGAGTTTTATTACTACCAAAAGTTGGAGTAACCGGCTGAAAAAGTTACCTTTGTCCCGATGAAATCTCGCACACCTCTCTTCCTCTTGTTGGCACTGTTGCTACTGGTGCTCTTCGCCCTCGACCTCGTCGTGGGCTCGGTGGCCATTCCCCTGCAGGAGGTGTGGGCCGCCCTCACAGGGGGAGAGTGTGCCGAATCCACACGCAAAATCGTCTGCGAGATCCGCCTGATGAAGGCCGTGGTGGCCGTGATGGCCGGAGCGGCCCTGACGGTGAGCGGCCTTCAGATGCAGACCCTCTTTCGCAACCCGCTGGCCGGGCCCTATGTGCTGGGTATCAGTTCGGGTGCAAGCCTCGGAGTGGCCCTCTTCATCCTGGGAGCCCCCCTGCTCGGCTTCGCAAACCACGCTACGCTCTCCACCCTCGGCATGGCGGGTGCTGCCTGGATCGGCGGAGCCTCCATTCTCGCCCTGATCGCGGCTCTGAGCCACCGCATCAAAGACATCATGGTAATCCTGATCCTGGGCATGATGTTCTCCTCGGGAGTGAGTGCCGTGGTACAAATTCTCCAATACCTGAGCAACGAGGAGGCACTCAAATCGTTCGTAATCTGGACCATGGGATCGCTGGGCGACGTAACCACCCCCCAACTGAGATTGATGATCCCGGCCGTGGCGGCGGGTCTGCTCTGTGCCGTTGCGGTGATCAAACCCCTGAATCTGCTCCTTTTGGGCGAGCACTACGCCCGCACGATGGGACTCAACGTGCGCCGTTCGCGTCTGCTGATCCTCCACTCCACCACCCTGCTTGCAGGCACCGTTACCGCCTTCTGTGGCCCGATCGGATTCATCGGCCTGGCCATGCCCCATG
>CAJGDL010000139.1 GCA_904502075.1 uncultured Alistipes sp. | reverse complement strand
TTTTGATTTTATAGGGCATATTTTGCACCGCCTTGCTTGGGCCGAATGGGCAGTACGGGAAGTACAGCCCATCCGGCCCAATCTTCGTTGGCACAAAATATGCTCCTATAAAATCAAAAATTTCTTTTCGATTCCATAGGGCCCGCTTTTCGATTCCACAGGATATATTTTGCATCTCAATCATTGGGGCGAATGGAATGTACACAGAGTACTATCCATCCGCCCCAATTTCATGTCGGCGCAAAAAGTTGCCAACGGCAACGCGCCGTAAAATCAAAAATTGGGTGGTGCTGTTGAAAGTAAAAAGTGGCGTAACGCCACCAATCCCCAAAAATTACGTTGACACTATTTTTTTCTTGATTTGCAGCACTTTTTGCCCGAAAAATTTGCTTTTCGTTTTTTTTTTTTTAATTTTGCGAACGAGGGTGTAACGAGCGCTCTTTAAACCGATTACTAACCCAAATAAAATCTCTTATGAAAAAGCTCATTTTTCTTGTGATGCTCCTTTTGGGGGCGGTGCTTGGAGTTCAGGCGCAGAAGAGGTCGATCTATCAAGGTGAGGTGGATCTTGGTGTTACATACGGCCCGTTTGGCAAAACTTTGGGAGGAGTATCTCTTCAGACTGTACAAGGGGCGCGTATCGGCGACCACTTCTCAGTGGGAGGAGGTCTTGGTGCAGAATTGGTTATTGGTGGTTGCGATGAAAATCACGATGTAGAACCCTACATGTGTTGTCATGATGGTATTATGGGTTTAGTGACCCCGGTTTTCCTGAATTTTAAGGGTTATTTGGATGCCTCAAAGCGTACAACGGGTTATATCTCGTTTGATCTTGGTCTGATCCCGATCTTTGAGTCTCATGGCAGAAGTTCCGCCATGCTCTATGCTTGTCCTGCCGTTGGAATTAAGGCGCGTAAATTCAAAGCGGATTTGGGTTATAAATTTATTGGCGAATACCATGGCTTTCAACTTCGCTTCGGCCTCTTCTTAGGCGGCGGGAAATAGAAAGAGAAATAAATTAGGAGAAATAGATAAGAAAAGCGGACCATTCGAACCCACAAAGCGAACGGCCCGCTTTTCTTTTCTTAATTTTGAATTTTGAATTTTGGATTTTGAATCTTCAACCTACTCGCTCTTTAGGTTGGTCTTCATCTGTACGGTGTTGGTGCCACGGCGCAGGCTGTCCATGCGCTCGACCGTGATTGAAGGATCCCAAATCGCCTTGCGGCCGTAGGCGCTCTCGAAGATCGAAAGATACTTTTCGATGGGTTGAAGTCCTACGCTATGGCGCAGACTGTCAAGACGTTCGGCATCGGCTACGGGCCAAAGGTAGATCGCCGCCCCTTCGTTTCCCATGTTGAGTACGACGGTCTGCGATCCGAAGCGTTGGGGGCGCGAGGCGTTCATGTTCAGTCGATCTTCGAAGAGGGCGTAATCCCCCTTGTCGATCGACCCCTGAAGGGCGGCCTGCTCCATCTGGGGGAGGTACTTGCGTTGCGACTCGCCATCGTGCTGAATGATAAGCCAAATGGCCTTGTTGGCCTCGGTCGAGAGCCCCTTGGGCCAGCCCAGCGTGTCGAGTAGCGGGTAGAGGGTCGCGCGGCAGTGGTTGTCCACCTCTTCGGTCATTGCTGCGGCCATAAGCAGCGTGTCGAGGCTCCTGGAGAGGAGCATGGCGCTTGTCTCGCGGCGCACCTCTTGGTCGCGACGGCCGAGTTCGACAAGGATCGAATCCAAATTTTGGCCCCACGAAAGGTGGGGGAGCAGGGTGGCGGCCACCAAAAGGGTGGCAAAAAGTCCTCTTTTCATCTCTTTTGTGGATTTTATGCGGTGTAAAGGTAGTAAAAAATCGACAAAAACAACCCCTCTTGCCCCCTTTTATGTGCAACTTTTTCGGTTCTTATTTGTCGATTCACACTTTTTTTACTACCTTTGTGCGCTTATAGACTTTTTGTGCCCGAAAGGGTGGGTTTATTGACACGAAAAACAATAAAATAATAACAAAAACTTTTACAAAAAATGCTAAGCAAAGGATTTATCAAACTGATTGCGGCGTTGCTGGCCCTGGCCTGCATCTTCCAGCTCTCGTTCTCCTTCAAGACGCGTAGCGTGGAGAAGGCAGCCGATGAGTATGCCGCGTTGTATGAGGTAGAGGTGCGCGACTCGATGGTGCGCCACTACTTGGATTCGGTAGCCAACCAGCCGGTCTACAACCTGGGTTTCCAGACCTACACCTACAAGGAGTGTAAGGAGCGTGAGCTCAACCTGGGTCTCGACCTGAAGGGTGGTATGAACGTGATGTTGGAGGTTCAGGTGGCCGACGTGGTGAAGGCCCTGGCCGGCGACAGCCAGAACGATCCCGCCTTCATGGCCGCTATCGAGGCTGCTGATGCCGCCCTCAAGGCCGGTACGAACGACTACATCGGTGCCTTCGTGAAGGCCTTCAAGGCCAACTCGAACGGTGCCTCGCTCGCTTCGATCTTCGTAAGCCCCGACCGCAAGGACATCAACCCCAACTCGTCGGACGAGGAGGTGGAGAAGGTGCTTCGTCAGGAGACGAGCGATGCGATCGACGCTTCGTTCAACGTGTTGCGTTCGCGTATCGACCACTTCGGTGTTACGCAGCCCAACATTCAGCGCCTGCCCAACTCGAACCGCATTTTGGTTGAGCTCCCCGGTGTCAAGGAGCCCGAGCGTGTGCGTAAGCTCCTGCAGGGTACCGCATCGTTGGAGTTCTGGACCACCTACAACGGTTATGAGCTTCACTCGGCTCTGGCCCGTGCCGACCGCATGGTGAAGTCGCTCCTCTCGGAGGAGGTTGCCGCCGAGGAGGCTGTTGAGGCTGAGGAGGTTGCTGCCGAGGAGCAGAAGGATCTCATCGCCGAGGTAGCCGAGGCTACGGAGGCTGTGGCTGCCGAGGAGGCTGTCGTAACGACCTACGATGCCGAGCAGAATCCTCTGCTGGCTCTCCTGGATCCCTCGTTCGCCGGTGGTGCCGTGATCGGTGCCGCTTATCCCGCCGACATGGATGCTGTGGAGTACTACCTTACGCTTCCCCAGGTGCGCGAGCTCTTCCCCGCCGATGTAGATTTCAAGTGGGCTGTGAAGGGTGATCCGCAGATGGATGGCCGCTTCGCTCTTTATACTATTAAGGTAGAGCGTGCCGATGGCAAGGCTCCGCTGGATGGTAGCGTGGTGGTGGATGCTCGCGAGAGCTATGCCGACCAGAGCGCCGAGGCTCGTGTCTCGATGACTATGAACTCGGAGGGTATTCAGGAGTGGGCTCGCCTCACGGGTGAGAACATCAATAAGTGCATCGCCATCGTGCT
>CAJGDL010000138.1 GCA_904502075.1 uncultured Alistipes sp. | reverse complement strand
TTGCTTAACAATGAAGAGGCCAATTTGTGGAAGATAAATTACAAATGGGCAACTTACTATGGCAATAAACCAAAAACAACTCCTGACGCTTCAGCAGAAGCTCTCTCCGCAGCAGATTCAGATGATCAAGTTGCTGGAGCTCCCTACCATGCAGCTCGAGCAACGCATCAAGCAGGAGATCGAGGAGAATATCGTCTTGGAGGAGGAGCGACCGGGAGAGGCCGAGGAGGAGCCTCGTCAGATCTCCGTGGAGGAGTATCTCAAGGAGGATGACACCCCGACCTACAAGAGCCGTATCAACAACTTCTCAAAGGACGACAAGCAGCGCACGGTCTACCTCTCGGGCGGGCGTTCGTTGCAGGAGTATTTGGTCGAGCAGCTCGGTTATCGCAACCTCTCGGAGCGACAGTTGCGTCTGGCGGTCTACCTGATCGGGTCAATCGACGAGGACGGCTACCTTCGGCGCGAGCTCTTCTCGATTGCCGACGACATCGCCTTTACGCTCGGCATCGAGACCTCGGAGCAGGAGTTGGAGCGACTCCTTGAGGAGATTCACGAGTTGGAGCCGGCCGGTATCGGGGCTCGCGATCTGCGAGAGTGCCTTTTGTTGCAGATGAATCAGATCCCACCGACCACCCGGTCGCGCCGATTGGCCAAGCGAATCCTCGAACACAACTTCGAGGAGTTTGTCAAAAAACACTACGAGAAGCTGATTCAGCGTTTGCAGGTCTCGGAGGAGGAGTTTCGCGAGGCGTTGCAAGAGATTCGCCACCTCTCGCCCAAGCCCGGCAACCTCTATGCCGAAGGGGGGAGTGAGGCGACCCCCTATATCATACCCGACTTTGTACTCGACTACCACGATGGGCAGTTCGACCTCTCGCTCAACTCCACGGGGGTTCCCGAGGTGAAGATCAATCGTCGCTATGTGGAGATGATGCGCGAGATGGTGCAGCCCGACGGTTCGGTCAAGAGTGAGAACCGCGAGGCGGTGCAGTTCGTGAAGTCGAAGATCGACTCGGCCAAGTGGTTTATCTCGGCTATTCGCCAGCGGCACGATACGCTGATGCGCACCATGCAGGAGATCCTGAACTACCAGACGGAGTATTTCCGCGATGGCGACAAGTCGAAGTTGCGCCCCATGATCCTGAAGGATATTGCTGACCGCACGGGGCTCGATGTCTCGACCATCTCGCGTGTCGTTAATAGTAAATATGTGCAAACGCCCTTCGGCATCATCTTGCTGAAATCGCTCTTCTCGGAGGCGATGCAGACCGATTCGGGCGAGGAGGTGTCGAGCTACGAGGTGAAGACCCTGCTGCAACGCTTTATTGATGGCGAGGAGAAGCGTCGCCCGCTGACCGATGAGACCTTGATGGTGATGCTCAACGACAAGGGCTACCGCATCGCCCGCCGCACGGTGGCCAAATACCGCGAAATGCTGGGGATTCCGGTCGCCCGCCTGCGTAAGCAAATTTAGATTTTTAGGCAGGAGTGCTGTGGAAGGTTTTGCCGAGGGAGGGAAATTTGCTCCCCCCTCTGCACCAATAAATTTGGATTATAGAAAGAAAACTATGGAGGGTTTTGTTCAGGAGCGTTCGCCCCGCCTGGAGCGGTTGGCACATGGGATATCCACGGTGCTACACCCCTTCTTTATCCCCCTCTATGCCCTTTGCCTACTCCTCTTCACCCCGACCCTCTACTCGTTTCTCTCGCTCACGACCAAACTCTATCTCCTTGGGGTGCTACTGCTCTATACGATGGCTCTTCCTACGCTGTCGCTCCTCTTTTTGCACCGCCTGGGGCGGTTGAGTTCGCTTCGCGTTGACGATCGTCGCGAACGCATTCTTCCCCTGATGTTGGGCACAGTTTGCTATCTGCTCTGTGCCCTCACCTTGCTGAAGTTTCCCGTGGCACAACTGCTCCACAAGATGATGTTTGGGGCGGCCCTCTGCCAACTCTTCTGCCTGGTGGTAACCTTGCGCTGGAAGATCAGCCTGCACCTGACGGCGTTGGGCGGAGCTACCGCTTTCTTCGTCCTGCTGGCGGTGGCCGGTGCCGGCGATATGTTGCTTCCGCTGATCGGCATTGTGCTCTGCAGCGGTCTGTTGGCCTCGGCCCGCCTGTGGCTCGGCTGCCACACCGCCACCCAAATCCTGGCCGGGTATGCCGGAGGTTTCCTGATCATGAGTGCGGTGGTGCTCTTTCTCTGATTGCCTTCTTGTGGTTCGCGTGGAATGACCTCCTCCTCTCGGCTGGGTGGAGGACTCTTTTTTTGTGTTGGGTGTAATTTTTTGTAGCGAGAGCCTCCGATTTCTTTGTCAAGCAAAAAGATTTTTATATTTTTGTGAAAACAACGAAAATGAACTAAAACCAAAATCTATGAAAAAGCTTTTGTTTTATAGCCTGATGTTTCTCCTGGCCGCTTGTGGGGGAGATTCCGACAATGGACAGACGGTGCCTCCCGGAGGACAGCCGGTGAGCAAGGTGGGTGTGCTCCTTTCGGTCAACAAGAATTACATCAATGCCGATGGTGAGGATGCAGCCTCTTTCCGTATCCTCTTTACCGATGATAAGGGTTTTACCTATGATATCGGAGAGCAGGCCGAATTGCTTTGCAACGGCGAGAAGATTCAGTTGGAGGAGTTGCGTTTCTCGTCGCTCGAGGAGGGCGATTTCTCGTTCAATGCCGACTACAACAACTATCGTTCAAATACGGTCAAAGTTTCGGTCGTACACGGTATTGCTTCGCTTCCGGCCGATAGCGACCCGAGCAATTTCTCGTTCAAGCACCGCATGCTCTTGGTGCAGCACACCGGCAACACCTGCCCGAACTGCCCGCGTATGATGAACCTCTTGAAGAGCCTCTCGGAGGATGAGGCCTACAATACGCTCTACCATCAGGTGGCATCGCACTCCTACAACAAAACTGATAAGGCCTACTCGGGGGCGGCCGTCCTCCTTTCCCGAGAGTTTAATCTCGATGGCTACTACCCCTGGCTTACTTTCGATTACACGACCGACTACGAGCATGAGATCTCGGCCGTGAAGAGCTATATTGATCAGCACCACCGGGCTGAAGCCGCTACTGGTCTCTCGGCCGCCGTTTCGTTGGTGGATAATCGTCTTTACATCAATGTAGGGGTGAAGGTGGCAACCTCGGGCAACTACCGCATCGCTGTTTGGATCCTGGAGGACAATATTAAGTCGAATCAGAGTGGAGCCACGGCCAGCTGGCACCATATTCACCACAACTGCCTGCGCGAGATGCTTGGCGATAACAAGACGACTCGTATTTATGGCACCCCGCTGGGGGATCTGGATTCCGGTGAGACGGTCAATTACATCACCGCGGCCCTTTTGGTCGATAGCTGGGCGGCCGAGAATTGCAAGGCGATGATTCTGACCTCGGCACGAGGCAGCGATGGCGAGTTCCATTTGGTGAACTGCACCGTATGTGCCCCCGGCGAGACGGTCTCCTACGAATACAACTAAAGTCGGGGTAGGGAGGTTCGGATGATCTGCTAATCTC
>CAJGDL010000137.1 GCA_904502075.1 uncultured Alistipes sp. | reverse complement strand
CGAGGAGAAGGGGCGCGGTCTGGAGAAGAGCGCCATGGGCATCGTAGGCATCGAGACCGCCTTCCCGCTGCTCTACACCTACCTGGTACGCCGAGGGGTACTGACGCTCGAAAAACTCGTAGCCCTCATGGCCGATAATCCGCGCCGCCTGTTCGGCCTGGAACCCGCCCTGGAGGAGGGAGCATTGGCCGACTTGGTGGTGATGGATCTCGATGCGGAGTATGAGATCGACCCGCAGGAGTTCCTCTCCAAGGGACGCGCCACCCCCTTTGCCGGCTGGAAGGTACGCGGCCGCACGATGCTGACCTTGGTCGGGGGCGAAGTAGCTTATCGAAACGAGGAATAAGAGAGGGAGATTGCGGTTAGATGCGTGATGCAACGATCGAATTCCTCGATTCCTGAAAAAGAGAACTGAAAAACAAAAAAAATACGGTAAAGAATGAAACCTTTTGACAAGAAACTTGTGTTGGAGAACGGCTTGGAGTTCTACGGCTACGGCTTTGGAGCCGATCGCGAGGTCGTGAACGAGATCGTCTTCAACACCTCGATGGTGGGCTATCAGGAGATCCTCTCGGATCCCTCCTACACCGACCAAATGGTGGTGATGACCTACCCGCTGATTGGTAACTACGGCGCGGCAGACGAGGACTACGAAACGAAGTTCCCGACCATCGGCGGCATGGTGGTGCGCGAGTACAACGACACCCCCAGCAACTTCCGTTATACAAAGACCCTCGATGAGGTCTTCCAGGAGCACAACATCCCCGCCATCGCGGGCCTCGACACGCGCCGCCTGATGCGTGTCATCCGCGACGAGGGGGCCCAGCTCTCGATCCTGACCGATGCCGCTACCTCCACCGAAGAGGCCCTGGCCCGTATCAAGGCCTATGAGCGTCCGCAGGATGCCGTGGCGCGCGTGAGCTGCAAGAAGCGTTGGTTCTCACGCACGCCCAACCACAAGTGGGATGTGGTGATCATCGACTGTGGTATCAAGAACAACTTCATCCGTCAGCTCAACGCCTTGGGCTGCAACGTAACGATGGTGCCCCACAACGCCACCGTCGAGGAGGTGATGGCCTTCCGTCCCAACGGCGTGCTGATCTCGAACGGCCCGGGCAATCCGGCCGACCAGACGGCCGCCATCGAGTTGGTGCGCAACCTGCGCGGCAAACTCCCGATCTTCGGTTTGGGCCTGGGCATGCAGATCATCGCTTTGGCCTACGGAGCCCGCGTGGAGAAGATGAAGTACGGCCACCGCGGCTCGAACCACCCGATCAAGAACCATCTGACGGGCGAGATCGAGATCGCCGTACAGAACCACGGCTATGTGGTGGTACCCGCCACGGGGCAGGATATCGAGGTAACGCACACCAACCTGCTGGATCAGACGATCGAGGGCCTGGAGTGCCAGAAGGATCGCCTGCTGGCCGCCCAATTCGACCCCACGGCCGTGACGGGCGACTGCCACGATTTGTTTAAAAAGTTTGTTAAATTAATGGAAGAGAGATAAGATGCCGAAGAGAACAGATATCAAGAAGGTGATGGTGATCGGCTCGGGTCCGATCGTGATCGGTCAGGCTGCCGAGTTCGACTACGCCGGTACGCAGGCCTGCCTGGCACTGAAAGAGGAGGGCTACGAGGTGGTGTTGGTAAACTCCAACCCCGCCACCATCATGACCGATACGAATATTGCCGACAAGGTCTACATGGAGCCGCTGACCCTGGAGTATGTGGCCAAGATCATCCGCTACGAGCGCCCCGATGCCATTGTGCCGGGCCTGGGTGGTCAGACGGGCCTCAACCTGGCCGTGCAACTCGCCAAGAAGGGCATTCTGCAGGAGTGCCATGTCGAGATCCTCGGCACCTCGTTCTCCTCGATCGAGCGCGCCGAAGACCGCGAGCTCTTCAAGGAGCTCTGTATCGGTTTGGGCGAGCCGGTTCTTCCGTCGGAGGTAGCAAACAGCATCGAGGAGGGTTTGGCGATTGCCGAGCGCATCGGCTACCCCGTGGTGCTGCGTCCCGCCTTTACGCTGGGCGGCACAGGTGGTGGCTTTGCCGACAACGAGCAGGAGTTCCGCGAGTTGATGCGTAACGCCTTGATCCTCTCGCCCGTACACCAGGTGCTGGTCGAGAAGTCGATCAAGGGCTACAAGGAGATCGAGTTCGAGGTGATGCGCGACAGCCGCGACACGGCCATCGCCATCTGCTCGATGGAGAATATCGACCCGGTGGGTGTCCACACGGGCGACTCGATCGTGGTGGCTCCGGCACAGACGCTCACGAATCGTGAGTTCCAGATGCTGCGCACCTCGGCGCTGAAGCTGATCCGCGAGTTGAAGATCGAGGGTGGTTGCAACGTACAGTTTGCCCTCGACCCCCTCTCGTTCAAATACTACCTCATCGAGGTGAATCCCCGCGTGTCGCGTTCGTCGGCCCTGGCCTCGAAGGCTTCGGGCTTCCCGATTGCCCGCGTAAGTGCCAAGATCGCCGTGGGTCTGACCCTCGACGAGATTCAGATCGCAAACACCCCCGCCTCGTTCGAGCCCACGCTCGACTATGTGGTGACGAAGGTGGCCCGCTTCCCCTTCGATAAGTTTGTCGATGCCTCGAACAAACTCGGCACGCAGATGAAGGCAACGGGCGAGGTGATGGCCATCGGCCGCACAATGGAGGAGTCGCTGCTGAAGGCGGTACGCTCGCTCGAGACGGGCGTATGCCACATCTATCACAAGCGTTTCGATAATTGGAACGACGAGCAACTCCTTGACTACATCAAAGACGGCACGGACGACCGTCTCTACGCCATTGCCCAGCTGATCCGCAACGGCGTGGACCTGGTGCGCATCTACGACCGCACGAAGATCGACCTCTTCTTCCTCGAGAAGTTCAAGAACATCGTGGAGATGGAGTACCGCCTCAAGGAGCAGGTAGGCAACATCGAGGTGCTGCGCGAGGCCAAGCGTATGGGCTTTGGAGATAAATTTATCGGTCAGCTTTGGGGCAAGAAGGAGAGCGAGATGTATCTCCTGAGAAAAGAGCATGGCTTGTTCCCCGTCTACAAGATGATCGACACCTGTGGTGGTGAGTTCGCGGGCTATGTCCCCTACTTCTACTCCACCTACGAGGATGAGAACGAGTCGCAGATCAGCACGAAGGAGAAGATCGTGGTGCTGGGTTCGGGCCCGATCCGTATCGGACAGGGTGTGGAGTTCGACTACTCGACTGTTCACGCCATTTGGTCGATCCGCGATGCCGGCTACGAGGCCATCATTATCAACAACAACCCCGAGACCGTCTCGACCGACTACACCACCTCGGACAAGCTCTACTTCGAGCCCCTGACCGTGGAGGATGTGATGAATGTCATCGAATTGGAGAAGCCCAAGGGGATCGTTGTATCGCTCGGCGGTCAGACCGCCATCAACCTCGCCGAGCCCTTGCACGCCCTGGGGGTACCCATCGTCGGCACCGATGTGGAGGCCATTCGTAATGCAGAGGACCGCGGCTGCTTCGAAAGGATTATGAAGGAGCT
>CAJGDL010000136.1 GCA_904502075.1 uncultured Alistipes sp. | reverse complement strand
TATGAGGCGATGATGCACCTCTTCTCGAGCAAACGCGAGGAGCACGTCCGCATTGCCGAAGGGGCGGACAATATCCTGGAGGCGATGTTCATGGTGCTGAGTCGAATTATGCAGGAGGCTCCGCTCCACACACGACTGACCACCAACCTGCAGAAGTTCTATCCCGAGGTCTTTCGTCGGGTGAAGGAGCAGGGGGTAGAGCAGAACTACCGCGGGCTACGCAAGTTGATCGAAGAGGGCATTGCCCAAGGCTTCTTTGTCGATTGGATGGACATCGACCTCACGATCGCCATCTTCTGCGGTGCGGCACGCAGTCTGAAGGGGAGCGACGACAAAATCGCCATTCCGCAGGGGATGAGCGAGGTGAAGGTATTTCGTCAGATTGTAACCACCCTCTTCCGCGGGATAGGAACCGACAAGGGGCGTGAGTTGATCGACTGCTATGCGGGCCACTATCTGAACAACGAGAGTGAATAAAAACCAAAAAAAGTTATATATAAGGTATGAAAAAAGTGATTATCTGTTTGGGAGTTCTTCTCGCTTCGACCTTCGGGGTTGGAGCCCAGACGATGAACCTCACGCTCGATCAGGCGATCGAGATCGCGCTCAGCGACAACCCCACCATCAAGGTGGCCGACCTGGAGATTGCACGTTACGACCATGTGAAACAACAGACTTGGGGCAACCTGCTGCCGCAGATCTCGGCCTCGGGTCAATATGCCCTCTCGGTCGTGAAGAGTGAGATGCGCGGCGGACTCTCGTTCGGAGCCGACAACACTTTCTCGTTCACGGGCGACCTCTCACTGCCCCTCTTCGCTCCGCAGATCTACCGCACGCTGAAGCTCAACAAGGCCCAGCTGGCCTCGGCCGTCGAGTCGGCACGCGCCAACCGCATCGACCTGGTGGCGGCTGTCAAGGTGGCCTTCTACAACATTCTGTTGGCCGAGCAGTCGCTCGAGGTGCTGAAGGAGTCGGAGACCACGGTACAGCAGACCGTCAACGAAACGCAACTCAAATACGACAACGGCTTGGCTTCGGAGTATGACCTGCTGACGGCCCAGGTGCAGCTTTCGAACCTGAAGCCCTCGATCATCCAAACCGAGCAGGCGATCGACGTAGCCAAACTCTCGCTCAAGATGTACCTTTCGCTGCCAGAAGAGGTGGAGATCGAGGTCGAGGGCGAGCTGAATCAGATGCGCGACCTGGTCTTCGCGGGTGCGGATCTTACGACCGACATCTCGGAGAACAGCAACCTCAAACAGCTCGATCTGCAGGTCGAGATGCTGAAGCGTCAGCTCAAGGTGGCCAACGCTTCGCGCATGCCCGTGCTGGCCGCCTTCGGACAGGTGTCGTTCACGGGTAACGACATGGAGTCGCTCTCGTTCTTCGGCCCCTCGGAGCCCCCGAAGCACAAGTTCTTCTGGACAAACCCCATCTCGGTGGGTGTTTCGCTCTCGGTGCCCATCTTCTCGGGTATGACCAAATCGGCCCAGTCGCGTTCGATCAAGAACCAAATCTCGCAGCTCGAGATGCAGCGCAACTACGCCCAGGAGCAGATTGACGTGCAGGTACGCAACGCCATCAGCTCGGTGCTGACGGCTCGCGAAAAGATGTTCTCGCAGGAGACCACCATGAAGCAGGCCGAGAAGGCTTACGACATCTCCGAGACGCGCTACAACGCTGGTGCCGGTACGATGTTGGAGCTCAACATGGCCCGCCTGAACCTCACGCAGTCGCGCTTGAACTTCTCGCAGGCGATCTTCGACTACCTTTCGTCGAAGGCCGAGTACGATAAGATCATCGGCTTGGAGCGTTAAAGGAGTTAGGAGATTACCAATTCGGTATTCCGCCTAATAATTGCACATGGCGAACAAAGCCCATAAACAGAAAAACAAAAGAAAACAACACAATATGAAAAAGACCCTGATTTGGATGGCGGCAGCGCTGATGCTGACCGCTTGCGGACAGAAACAGCAGACCGCAACGACAACGGCCGAAGAGGTAAAGGTACTGACCAAGACCACCACGGCCGAGAAACAGACGATTTCTCTGATGGAGGAGTACACCTCGGAGGTGATCGCCTACAAGGAGAACAACATTACGCCCGCGGCCTCGGGTGTACACATCGACCGCATCCTGGTAGACGTGGGCGACAAGGTGAAGAAGGGACAGCTCCTCATCACGCTCAACCCTACGCAGTACAACCAAGCGCGCGTAAACTTGAAGTTGCTCGAAGACAACCTCAACCGTCTGAAGCCCGTCTACGAAGCTGGCGGCATCTCGGCCCAGGAGTTTGACCAGATCAAGGCGCAGTATGACGTACAGAAGGAGGTGGTGGAGAACCTGAAGAAGAATATCGAGGTGCTCTCGCCCATCTCGGGTGTGGTAACGGCCCGCAACAACGAGGCCGGCGACCTCTTCATGAATCAGCCCGTGCTCCACATCATGCAGATCAACCCCCTGAAGGTGGTGGCCAACATCCCCGAGCAGTTCTTCTCGAACGTGAAGCGCGGCATGGAGGTGAGCCTCAAGCTCGATGCCTACCCCGAGGAGGAGTTCAAAGGCCAGGTGGAGCTGATCCACCCCGCCATCAACACCACCACGCGCACCTTTGCCGTGGAGGTTCGCGTTCCCAACTCGTCGGAGCGTCTGCGCCCGGGTATGTTCTCGCGCACCTTCTTCGACATGGGTAAGCGTGAGGGTGTCATGGTGCCGGATGTAGCCGTATTGAAGCAGGTGGGCTCATCGGAGCGCTATGTGTATGTAATCAAGGAGGGAGTAGCCGAGCGTCGCCGCGTAGAGGTAGGTCGCCAGGTAGGCCAGCAGGTCGAGCTCCTTTCGGGTGTCGAGCCCGGTGAGGAGGTAGCCATCACGGCCCTCTCGCGCCTGGAGAATGGCGCCAAGGTAGAGATTGTCGCCGAGTAACGGAACTTCACCCCCACTCCGAAAGAGTAAACGAATTGAAAAACTAAACGCATTCTTAAGATGAATATTTACGAAAGTGCGGTAAGAAAACCCATTTCGACCATCTTGATCTTCGTCGGCGTGATTGTCTTCGGACTCTTCTCGCTGAAGAATCTGGCGGTCGATCAATTCCCCGATATCGAGATCCCGATGGTCTCGGTCATCACGACCTACCCGGGAGCCAATGCGGCCGATATCGAGACCAATATTACCCGTATTTTGGAGGACAACCTCAATACGGTGGAGGATCTGAAGGATATGACCTCCAAGTCGTCGGACAACTTCTCGATGGTTACCCTCGAATTTGAGTACGGATCCGACCTCACGGAGGCCACCAACAACATCCGCGATGCTGTGAGCCGTACCCAGACCCTGCTGCCCGACGGCGTGGAGTACCCCACGATCTTCAAGTTCTCGACCTCGATGATGCCCGTGATGATGCTCTCGGTGACGGCCGAAGAGAGTTATCCGGCCCTCAACAAGATCCTCGACGACAAACTCGTCAATGTGCTCAACCGTGTAGACGGAGTGGGTGCTGTAGCCGTGATGGGTGCTCCCGAGCGCGAGGTGCAGGTCAATATCGACCCCCGCAAGTTGGAGGCCTACGGCCTGACGATCGAGCAGTTGGGTCAGATCAT
>CAJGDL010000135.1 GCA_904502075.1 uncultured Alistipes sp. | reverse complement strand
CCGAGTTGTTGCTCTAAGATCCGAATTCGCCCATCCGATCCGATGAACTCTATATTCCGGTCTTGGAACAAGTGATCGCCTCGTCGCACTACGATGAGTACGAGAAGTTGGCTCCGGCCTACGACCTGGAGGTGGTGCGCCAAAATAGGGTAGGGTACCCGGCCAATGACTTCCGCTATACGCTCTCTGATGGTCGCGCGGGTACGCTCTATCAGTTGCGGGCCCCCTATACACTCCTTTTCATCAGCAATCCCGGTTGCCCGATGTGTCGCAGCATTCGCGAACAGATCTCGGAGTCGCCCCTGATGAGCGAACTCATCGAGCGGGGCGACCTCTGCGTGCTGATGCTCTATCCCGACGAGGATCTTACGGAGTGGTATGCCCACCGCGCAGAAATTCCCGCCGAGTGGATCAATGCCTACGACAAGGGGTGTGTCATCCAGCGTCAGCGCAGCTACGACCTGAAGGCTATCCCCTCGCTCTACCTCTTGGATAGCAGCAAGCGGGTGATTCTGAAAGATGTGGTCGATGTGGCGCAGATTGAGAATGCCCTGCTATCGCGACAATAGCCGCTTTCATAGAAAACCCTTATGCAAGAATAGGAAAAAATAATAAAAAAACTATTGCAAAAAGCAAACTCTCTGCTATCTTTGCATAAGAAAAAACAGAAAACACACAATACATTACAAACTACTAAAAACTTTAAGATTATGAAAAAGACATGGCGTTGCACCGTATGCGGTTATATTCATGAGGGCGAGACGGCACCCGAGAAGTGCCCCCTTTGCAAGGTTCCGGCTGATAAGTTCGTAGAGGTTAAGGCTGAGGGTGGCCTCGATTTCGTTACCGAGCACAAGCTGGGAGATGGCAAGGGTTCGAATGCCGAGCTCTGGCAGGGTCTTCAGGATCACTTCATGGGCGAGTGCACCGAGGTGGGTATGTACCTGGCCATGAGCCGTCAGGCCGACCGTGAGGGCTATCCCGAGATCGCCGAGGCCTTCAAGCGTTACGCTTGGGAGGAGGCTGAGCACGCTGCCAAGTTTGCCGAGCTGATCGGTGAGGTGGTATGGGATACCAAGACCAACCTGGAGAAGCGTATGAATGCCGAGTGTGGTGCCTGCGAGGGCAAGATGCACCTGGCCAAGATCGCCAAGGAGCAGAACCTCGATGCCGTACACGACACCGTACACGAGATGGCCAAGGACGAGGCCCGTCACGGAAAGGGATTTGAGGGGTTGTTTAATCGCTACTTCAAGTAATTCTCGATTTTATAGGGCATATTTGTCCTTGCAGTCGCAGAGCCCGAATGGGACGTACATCAGTACTACCCATCCGGGCTCTACTTCTTTAAGAACAAATCGGCTCCTCTAAAATCAAGAATTATCGGGGGCGAGGGGGCTACAACTATACAAAAACAAAGAGCCTTATAGCCCCCAATTGGAAGGGTCGTTACGACCCCCATCCGGGGCAATCTTCGTTGGCACAAAATTTCCTCGCCTAAAATCAAAAATTGGAGTTCCGGTCTTGGCGACTACTATCGCTTTCTCCTTCTGATAAGAATTATGGGAATTATAGGAAATATGGGAATTTTGGGAGTTATATGAATTATAGGAAATATAGAGAAAATCCTTTTATAATTCCTACAACTCCTACAACTCCTACAACTCCCACATCTCCCACAATTCACCCGGATCGAAATCTTTTTTTCGGCGATCGGCGAATAAAATCTCTCGCTATTTCGCAAAAAATAAGGGGCTCCGAAGAGCCCCTTACGCTTAACGTCCGTTGCCTTGTACTTGGGCAAGCAGGCGGCTGTTGAAGCCATCCTCCTTGAGCAACTGCTCCAGGGTGATGTGCATGCGGTAACGCCAGTAGTAGCGCGGAATGGCGGGCACATTGATGCGCTCCTCCTGCGGGATCCAGCGGCGCAACTCACCATCCTCAGCCAACCAATCCTGCAGCGGCAGAATTACCAGCATCGAGGGCGAAGCGAGGTGCTGATTGAGGATCTTCTCGGCAATCCAAGGCTCGCAGAACTGCGGAGCGGTACCACCCTCCCAGAGGGTGCTGTTGAAGAATCGCTGCGTCGTGTCGCTATCCTCCTCCCACCAAGCACGGATCGGGGCCATGTCGTGGGTCGAGGTGGCCGATACCGAGCGGTAGGGGTACCAGTAGGTGTTACCGAACTCGGCCTTCGGATCCTTCGGCATGCGCTGAATCTCGAGCGAGAGGATCTGCAAGTCGTTCATCACCTGCGGTACGCAGTCGGGGATCATACCCAGGTCTTCACCGCAGACGAGCATCTGCGTAGCGGCCAACAGGGGCGGCAGCTTGCGCATCGCCTCACCGCGCCAGAACTCGTTGTGGCGGCGGTAGTAGAAGTCGTTGTAGAGGCGGTCGAAGGCAGCACGCTCGCCGTCGTTCAGGGCGCGGTAGCTGTAGGTGAACTGGGCCGAGATACGGGGGTGGTACTGACCACGCTTCACGGGATCCTCGATAAAGAGCACCTCGTCGAGCAGCCCCATCAGACCCTCGGCGATGCGGCGCGAGCGGTCGTCGGTCTTGCCGGCGAAGAGGGCCTCGATCTTACGCTGGGTCGAAACCTCCTCGCGCAGGGTATAACGGCCGTAGCCGGCATCCCAAAGGTAGTTGTCGCGCACCTCCTGGGCCGTGTCGCCGAAGAAGTCGTCGAGCATGTAGTTGTAGATGTAGGGCTCCACATGGCGCTGGTAGTTGAACCAAAGGCCGTAGCCACGGATCTCATCCTCGAAGAAGGGGAGGGCGGGGTTGAAGTGGCCCAACAGACCGTGTACGCACTCGTAGGGGATCTCCCAAATGCGGAAGAAGCCCAGGATGTGGTCGATGCGGTAGGCATCGAAGTACTCGGCCATCTTCTGGAAACGGGCCTTCCACCAGGCGAAACCATCCTCGGCCATCTTCTCCCAATTGTAGGTCGGGAAGCCCCAGTTCTGACCCAACACCGAGAAATCATCGGGCGGAGCACCAGCCTGCGAATTCATGTGGAAGAGGTCGGGGTTCACCCAAGCATCGCAGCTCGTGCGGCTGATACCGATGGGGATATCGCCCTTGAGGATCACACCGTGAGCGTGGGCGTAGTTGCGTACCTCGGTGAGCTGCTTGTCGAGGTGGTATTGCGTAAAGTAGGCCAGGGCTACCTCATTGTAGGCCTCGCTCTTCTCCGAGGTGTACTTCTCGATCGTCTTCTTGTCGTACTTGGCCCACTTGCCCCACTGCGAGAAGTCGGGCGTGTGGTGCTTGTCGCGCAGCGAGCAGAAGGCGGCATAGGGGCGCAACCAGTGCTCGTTGCGCTCGAAGAAGCTCTTGAACTCCTTCGACTTGAGGGTCTTTTCACCCTGCTCGGCGAAGATTGTCTTCAGGTACTCCTGCTTGGCGTTGTTCACGCGCTCGTAGTCCACCTCCCAAAGCTCGTTGAGCTCCTTGCCGAGCTTCTCGAACTTCGTCATGGCGGCCTTCGACTTGAGCTTACCTACCCCTGCGAGGTTGATAAACATGGGGTGGAGGGCAAAGGTCGAGTTGGCGTTGTAGGGGTAGGAGTCCTGCCAGGTTCCGGTCATCGTCGTGTCGTTGATCGGCAGGATCTG
>CAJGDL010000134.1 GCA_904502075.1 uncultured Alistipes sp. | reverse complement strand
CGTGAGGCAGACATTACCCGCCAAGTCGCGCCCCGTGAACTCGAGGCGCACCCAATAGACCGTGTCGTTGACCGGACGGTCGGGGTTGCCCGGATCGAGCACATCGACATAATAGCCACCATTCTCCTGGCAGTTCTTTTTCAATTCGGGATGGTGCTTCTCCATCCACTTACCCAGCGACTCGGCCTCCAGCCCCTCGTAGATACGATCCTGCGGATCGGCACAAGCCACCAAAAGGAGCATCAGCATCGCTCCCAAACCCATTATCTTCATCAGAGATTTCATTACTCCACACTATTTACGGTAAACATCACCACCAAGCCACTTTCGGGGGCCACCGTGGCCAACCAATCGCGCCCATAGGCCTCCGAGAAGGTCATATAGACCTCCACGCGATCATTCAAACGACATCCGTCCAACGCCAACTCCAGGCCGTTTATTGTATTGCCTGCCCCTACCTCGACATAGTAGGTCTCGAACGACCAATAGGTGGTATTGAGCCCCGCACTCTCCAAGTGATCGCGCATCGCGGGATCGTTCGTAAAGAGCGGGACGGTGCGCTCGTCGATCTTCTTTTGGGTGAACTCGTAAAGGCTCAAGGTAAGCCCCACACGGCCCCCCTGGCACACCAAAGGGAGGTCGCGGCGACCCTGGTCGTAGTAATTCTCGATCCAACGGTAGGCCCACTCGCCATGCACCGTATAGAAGGGCGTATTGTCTTCGGCGGCCGGATCCATCGCCTCCTCATAACTCTTCAGTTTGAGGGTGCCGGTCAGAAAGTTGCGGATCTTCTCCTGCTGCGCGGTCAGGAGTTTCTCCTCCTCGTCGGAGCAGCCGGCCCAGCCCACCACAGCCAGGCAGAGGATTGCTATTTGTAAAATTCTTTTCATACGCATATAATCGTGCAAATATACGAAAAATTATGCAACTTCAACGAAAAAAGGCGGCATTTTCAGCCGCCAACAGATTAAAATTGAGCCAATCGAGCGATTACCGATTGCTCTTCTCGGCAATCACACGATCGATGCAGGCCCGGATCTTGGGCGCAGGATCCTCCCACCCCTCGGGCTTGATCACCTTGCCATCCTTGGGGTTGTAGTGGGGCTTCCCGTCGGGCCAAAGCTTGGCCATGTTGGCCTGCTGCACGATCTCGAAGAGTTCGTCGGCCTCCAGACCCATCTCCACCAGGGTGCCCAGGGCAAAATAGATGAGGTCGATCATCGCATCGGCCTGCTCGTAGATATCATCGGCAATGAGGAACTCGGCCACCTCCTCGTTCATCCACTTGGCACGGCTCAATGCCCGCTTCTTGGCCACCATCGCGGGGGCAGTGGCCACCGGATGGCCGAACTTCTCGTGAAACTCACGCACATCATTCCACTCCTTCTTCATCTTTCGGATTATTTTGTGTGATTTAAAAAAATTCTCTTTACAGCAAATCACCCCCGAGAGGCTGTTCCTTCAGGGGTGATGACTCCATCGTGCTACGCCGTAGGGCTACTGCTCGTCGAAGAGCTCCTCGTCGGGCAACGTGAACTCGGTCATGCCGGCAGCCACCAGGATGTTGTACCACTGGAAGAGTTTCTTCATATCCGAAACATGGACACGCTCGCGGTCGTACTCGGGCAGCACCTCGGCCATGAAGGCCTTGATCTTCTCGGGCGACTCCTTGTGGCTGATCGCCTCCTTGCCACCGGTGTAGGTGTAGATGTTCGTAAGCACCGTAGCCAACGGGAGATCCTCGTTCTCGGTAAACATCGAGATCTCGGTCAGCGCACTCATCTTCGAGGAGTAGGCAGCATTCATTCGCTTGCCATCGGCCAAAGCCTCCACAATCACGCCACGCTGCGAGCGGGCCACATACTTATACAATCCGGGCATGCCCGAGATTGCCAAAATATCTTTCAATTCCATACGTTGTACTTAATATGTGATAAATCGAGGGACAAATTTAGTAATTTTTCAAAAAAAATCCATAACTTTGCAAAAAGGGTTGCAGATTTTGATGCAAAAGCATCCAAACCCACCCCTCTAACCCAGCAAAAACGATTCATCCCGATGAAAAAACAGGTAGAGATTATTCAGATCAACATCGCCGGTGCCGACCAACCCGGCATGACCGCCTCGCTAACCGAAATCCTGGCTCGCTACGACGCCTTTATCCTCGATATCGGTCAGGCGAATATCCACCAATCGCTCACCCTCGGCATTCTGATCAAAACCACCTCCGACAAGTCGGGACAGATCATGAAGGAGCTCTTGTTCAAGGCCTCGGAACTCAACATCAACATCCGCTTCACCCCCATCTCCGAACAGGAGTACACCGATTGGGTGAGCCGCCAGGGCAAGAACCGCTACATCATCACCCTGTTGGGCAGAAAACTCACGGCCGAGCATATCTCGCTCGTCACCTCGGCCATCACCGAGCAGGGGCTCAACATCGACGCCATCAAACGTCTGACGGGTCGCGTGCCCCTGCACGAAGACGAGCGTGCCCCGAAGGCCTGTATCGAGTTCTCGGTGCGCGGATCGCTCCACTCGAAGCAAGAGTTGCAGGAGAGTTTCATGGCCCTGGCCGACCTCGAGGCCGATGTCTCGTTCCAAACCGATGACATCTACCGCCGCAGCCGCCGCCTGATCTGCTTCGATATGGACTCGACCCTGATCGAGACCGAGGTGATCGACGAGTTGGCCGACCGCGCCGGAGTGGGGGCCGAGGTACGCGCCATCACCGAATCGGCCATGCGAGGCGAGATCGACTTCTGCGAGAGCTTCAAGCGTCGTTGCGAACTCCTCAAGGGGTTGGATGTCTCGGTGATGGAGGATATCGCCCGCAACCTCCCCATTACCGAGGGATTGGAGCGCATGATGACCGTGCTGAAGCGCGTAGGCTACAAGACGGCCATCCTCTCGGGAGGTTTCACCTACTTCGGTAACTACCTGAAGCAACGCTACGGATTTGACTTCGTCTATGCCAACGAGTTGGAGGTCGAGAACAGCAAACTCACGGGCCGCTACCTGGGCGAGATTGTCGACGGTCGACGCAAGGCCGAGCTGTTGCGCCTGCTCTGCCAATTCGAGGGGATCAATACCGCCCAGGCGATTGCCGTGGGTGACGGAGCCAACGACCTGCCGATGCTGAGTCAGGCCGGCTTGGGCATCGCCTTCCACGCCAAGCCCAAGGTGAAGGCCACCGCCGAGCAATCCATCTCGACGATCGGCCTGGATGGCATCCTCTACTTCCTCGGACTGAAAGATTCATGGATCGAATAAGCACCATACTGATCCTCCTACTGACTTGCATAGCGGGCTGCACAAAGGGTTACGACCCCGAGCCGCCCGCTCCGCGTATGGTGCCGGCCCCCACCCTCTCGCTCCAAACCCTGCACGCCCTCTATCGCTCGGAGGCGGTGACCATTCACGAAGAGATGGTCGTGGCCGGCACGGTAACCACCTCCGACAAGGCGGGCAACTTCTACCGCACGCTCTGCATCGAACAAGAGGGCTATGGCTTGGAGATTTTAGTAGGTGGTGAATCCCTACACAGCCGCTACCCGATTGGATGTAGGCTCCACCTACGGCTTCGCGGACTCACCTTGGCCCACAGCCGAGGGGTACTGCAAGTGGGGTT
>CAJGDL010000133.1 GCA_904502075.1 uncultured Alistipes sp. | reverse complement strand
AGAGGGTGAAATAGACATTCTCCTCATCCCAGGTTACATCCACAATCACGCCTACGCCATCCTCGCCATTGGCACCGGGCTTGCCATCCTGGCCATTTTGACCATCCTTACCATCTTCGCCGGTAGCCTTGCCCAGCTCGGTCCAACTCTCGCCACCATCGTAGGAGACATACCACATGCCATTCTCGATCTTGAGCTCGGGGGTTACGCCATCCTTACCGTCTTGGCCATCCTGACCATCAGCACCGGGCTGACCATCTTGGCCATCCTCACCATCGGCACCGGGCTGGCAATCTTGACCATCCTCACCGTCTGCTCCGGGCTGACCATCCTGGCCATCTTTACCGTCCTGACCTACGGCCTTCACCTTGTTGCCCTCGTCATCAAGCAACCACTCGCCGTCGATCGTCCAGTAGATCTGACCATCTACATCCTCCTTCACACCGATCTGGGGCACATAACCCTCCTGGTTCTCCCCACCGTTGATATAGAGGGTGATCGAGTCGCTCTTGGCGAACGAAATGGTGTAACCAATCACCTCACCCTCCTTCTTGATGGGCACGATGGCGGTTACATAGTCATTGTTTTGGAGCGCCTCGACGATCGTCTGCAAAGAGGAGATATTGGTGTTCATCTCCTTGCAGAGCTCCTCCAAGTTTACCAGACGGGAGTCCATCTCACGAATTTTGCTCCACAGCGCCGAGTCGTCATACCCCTCGGCACATCCCACAGTCAGCAGAGCAACTACCGCTGCCGCCATGAACGATAAAATTTTTTTCATTGCTTTTGTTAGTTTAATGTATTAGTGTTGATGAATAATTTTAGTGGAAATAGCAGACAAAAATAGGAAACGAAAACCGATCTTCCAAAATAAATTTTGATTTTTGAATTTTGCATCCTAAATTTGCAATATGGAGCCGATCGTAAATGTGCATACCCACACGCTGCGCGAGAGGGAGTTAAGCCCACGATGCGAAGGGGTTCACCCCTGGCAGGCCGAAGTGTGGCACGGTGAACTCCTCCCCCTTGCCGAGGGTTGCGAGGCGGTGGGAGAAATCGGGTTGGACTACGCCTGCAAGGTGGATCGCCACCGCCAAGAGGAGCTCTTTCGGGTCCAACTGCGGAGGGCCGAGGAGCACCGTTTGCCGGTGATTCTACACTGCGTGAGAGCCTTCGAGCCCGTGATGCGAATCCTGGGCGAATACACCCTTGTGGGGGTTGTTTTTCATGGATTCATTGGCTCGTGGCAACAGGCCGAAAGAGCAATCAAAAAGGGGCATTACCTCTCCTTTGGTGAGCGATCCCTGGCCTCGCCCCGCACGGTGGAGGCGATGCAAAAGACACCCCCCGAAAGGCTCTTTTTCGAGACTGACGAAAGTCTGATCTCGATTGAAGAGATCTACCAAATAGCAAGCGGATTATTATCCTTGCAAACCGAAGAACTAAAAGCAATTACAAGAGATAACTTCAAGCGATTATTTAAGCGATGATACAACCTTGGTTGGAGCGTACGGAGCTCCTTTTAGGAGCCGAAAAACTCGAGAAATTAAGACAAGCACATGTCCTGATTGTCGGGGTCGGAGGCGTGGGAGCCTACGCGGCCGAAATGGTGGTGCGTGCCGGTGTAGGTCGTCTGACGCTCGCCGATGCCGATGAGGTGAACCCCACCAACATCAACCGCCAACTGGTAGCCCTACACTCCACCGTCGGTCGCTCGAAAGTCGAGGTCTTGGCCGAGCGGTTGCGCGACATCAACCCCGAGATTGAGTTGGAGATCGTGGCCGACTACATCAAGGACGAAAAGACCTACGAGCTCTTGGATCGCCACCCTTACGATTATGTGGTGGATGCCATCGACACCCTCTCTCCCAAGGCGGCCCTGATTGCCGCGGCCCTGGAGCGAGCACTTCCGTTGGTGAGTTCTATGGGAGCAGGTGCGAAGATGGATCCCACACAGCTCGAGATCAAAGATATAGCCAAAAGCCACCACTGCCCCCTGGCTCACATGCTACGCAAGCGGCTCCACCGCCTGGGAATTCGCTCGGGGTTCCAGGCCGTCTTCTCGCCCGAGCCCATCCGCGAGGGGGCGATGATCCGTTGTGAGGAGCAGAACAAAAAGTCGAACACGGGCACCATCTCCTATATGCCCGCTCTCTTCGGCATCGGATGTGCCTCGGTCGTTATCCGCGGGCTGATCGGGGAGTTGAATAGCGAACAACAAAACCTATAAGATAATGAAAAAGATCGTTTTTTTGGATGAATACAGTATGAGTGGCTGCGACCTGAGCCGCATCAAGGCTTTGGGCAACTATGTGGGCTACGAGAAGACCTACACGACCGAAGAGGTGGTAGAGCGTTGCCAAGATGCCGAGATCATCATCTCGAACAAGGTCTTGGTAACACGCGAGGCGATCGAGCGACTGCCTAAATTGGAGTTGATCTGTGTCGCTGCCACGGGGGTAAACAACATTGACCTCGAGGCCGCCAAGGAGCGAGGCATCCCTGTTAAGAATGCTGTGGGTTACTCAACCCATGCCGTGGCCGAGACCACGCTCGGAGCGGTGTTGGCCCTCTACCGCAAGGTGGGCTACTACGACCACTTCGTCAAGTCGGGTCGCTACGCCCAATCAGATGTCCCCTTCCACTTTGGTTTTCCGACCCACCAGCTCTACGGCAAGCGCTGGGGCGTGATCGGCATGGGCAACATCGGTCGCGAGGTGGCCCGCCTGGCCTCGGCCTTCGGCTGCGAGGTGGCCTATACCTCCACCTCAGGTGCCGTACGCGAAGAGGCCTACCCTGCCCTGCCCCTCGACGAACTCCTTGCCTGGGCCGATATCGTAACGATCCACTGCCCGCTAAACGACCGCACACGCGGACTCATCGGACGTGAGCAGATTGCCTGCATGAACTCCTCGGCCCTCTTGGTCAATGTGGCCCGCGGAGGGATCGTGGATGAGGCAGCCTTGGTCGAGGCTCTCGATGCAGATCGTTTGGGAGGTGCCGCCATCGACGTCTACGAAAAAGAGCCGATGGTTGCCGGCTCTCCGCTGCTCTCGATAAAAAAGAGCGAAAAATTGCTCCTTTCGCCCCACAACGCCTGGTCGCCCGTGGAGGCCATCGAGGTGCTGATCGGCTGCATCGCCGAAAACATCCGAACCACATACGAGTAAAGATGTCCACCTACAAAAAAATGCGAGCCTTATAGCTCGCATTTTTTTTGTGGAAAGAGTCCAAGAATTAAGACTCTTCACTAAAACTCCACCAGACTCTCGCCGGTCATCTCGGCGGGCTTCTCCAAGCCCATCAAATCGAGCACCGTGGGGGCTACATCGGCCAGGATACCACTCTTCACCGCCTTCACGCGATCCGAAACCACCACAATGGGTACGGGGTTGAGCGAGTGAGCCGTATTGGCCGATCCATCGGGGTTCAGGGCGTTGTCGGCATTGCCGTGGTCGGCAATCTGCACCACCTCGTAGCCGTTGCGCTTGGCAGCCTCCACCACCTTCTCCACGCACTCGTCTACAGCCGTTACAGCCTTCTTGATGGCCTCCATCACACCCGTATGACCCACCATATCGCCGTTGGCAAAGTTCAGGCAGATGAAGTCGTAGGTCTGTTCGTCGAGGGCTGCGGCCAACTT
>CAJGDL010000132.1 GCA_904502075.1 uncultured Alistipes sp. | reverse complement strand
AGACCTGCTCTCGATTGGCGCGGTATTCCTGCGTCCCGAGCAGCCGTTTACCTGGGCGAGCGGCATTAAGAGCCCTATTTACTGCGACAACCGTCTGACGCTGACGGCCGTAGAGGTGCGTAAGCATGTGGAGGCCGGCCTGGCCGAGATCGTGCGTACGAAGTTCCCCGAGGCCGAGGTGCTGATGGGTACCTCGACGGCCGGTATCGCCCACGCTGCCATCACGGCCACGATCCTCGACATGCCCATGGGCTATGTACGCTCGGGCTCGAAGGACCACGGCCGCGGCAACCAGATCGAGGGTAAGTTGGAGAAGGGCCAGAAGGTGGTCGTGATCGAGGATCTGATCTCGACGGGTGGCTCGTGCATCGAGGTGGTCAACGCCCTGCGTGAGGCGGGAGCCGAGGTGCTGGGTGTCGCTTCGATCTTCACCTACGGCATGAAGAAGGGGTTGGATCGCATGGCTGAGGCCAACGTAACGAACTACTCGCTCTCGAACCTCGATGCCCTGGTGGAGGTGGCTGCCGAGGAGGGTTACATCGCCGAGGAGTGGAAAGAGAAGATCCTCCACTTCCGCAACAACCCCTCGGATGAGAGTTGGATGGCATAAGAGAAACTACAAGGGTTAGGTATATGCGACATTTGATAGACCCCACAGACCTCACCGTTCGGGAGATCGACGAAATCATCGCCCTGGCGGAGGATATCATCGCCCACCGCGCCAAGTATAGCGAGGTGCTGAAGGGCAAGAAGCTCGCAACGCTCTTCTACGAACCCTCGACCCGCACCCGCCTTTCGTTCACCTCGGCCATGCTGGAGTTGGGAGGTTCGGTGATCGGCTTCTCGGATGCTGCCTCGTCGAGTGTTTCGAAGGGGGAGACGGTGGCCGACACGGTGCGTGTGATCCGTTGCTTTGCCGACATCATCGCCATGCGCCACTTCAAGGAGGGGGCTCCGCTCGTAGCCTCACAGTATGCCGGTATTCCGGTGATCAATGCCGGTGATGGCAGCCACAGCCACCCCACGCAGACGATGACCGACCTGCTGACCATCCACCGCGAAAAGGGAACCCTCGAGCACCTCACGGTAGGTTTCTGCGGCGACCTGAAGTATGGCCGCACGGTGCACTCGTTGATCAAGGCGATGTCGCGCTACGCCGGCTTCCGTGCCGTACTGATCTCGCCCGACGAGCTACGCCTGCCCCCCTACATGTTGGAGGAGATGCGCGAATCGGGACTCGAGTACCGCGAGGTGAAGTCGCTCGAAGAGGCGATGGGTGAGGTGGATGTCCTCTACATGACCCGCGTGCAGAAGGAGCGTTTCGCCTCGGAGGAGGAGTATAACCGCGTGAAGGATTGCTATGTACTCGATACGGAGAAGATGGCCCTCGCCAAGCCCGACATGATTGTTCTTCACCCGCTGCCTCGTGTCAATGAGATCACGCGTGCGGTGGATAATGACCCGCGTGCCGCCTATTTCCGCCAGGTGGAGAACGGCAAGTTTGTCCGCATGGCCCTGATCTACTCCCTGCTGAAGTGGGCACCCGAGAATCGGCCCTTCGACCAGACGCCGGTTCTGGCCGAGGGGTTGGAGGTGAACAAGCACACCTGCCCCAACCCCCACTGCATCTCCTCGACCGAGGATGTGGAGCAGTTGTCGATCGGGAACCGATGCGCCTACTGCGAGACCCTGTTGTAGCAAATCCCAATAGGAGATTGTTTGAACAGAAGAGAAGAGTGATTTTTCACTCTTCTCTTCTTATTTTTGTCGGTTCGGAATTTTTTACTACCTTTGTTAAGATAACAGCCACAAAAATAACCTAAACACTAATAGTTACATTACCTATGAAAAAACAAATTTCCATCCTGCGAAGCTTGACGGCAAGCCTTTTGGCACTGACGATGCTTTGCGCCCTGCCGCTCTTCACCGCCTGCGGAAGCAACGAAGAGAACGAACCTACGCCTGCACCCAAACCCGTGGAGAAGGTGCTTCCGGCCGATGCCGGAGCCATCACCCTCACCGAGCAGGAGGATGGCTCGGTACTCCTTTCGGTAGAGCCGATCGAACACGCCGAGAGCTATAATTGGTATAAAGAGGGTGAGTCGGTTCAGCATACGGCTTCGCGCACCTACCTGGCCACCGAGTCGGGTATGTACAAAGTAGCTGGTGTCAATGCCGATGGCGAGGGCAAGAGTAGCGCCGAGGTGCAGGTGACTATCAAGCAGCCCGAACCGCCACAGCCCGAGGAGCCCGAAGCCACGATTGAGGCCACGAAACTTGCCTTCAACGACATTCAGATCACGGCCGATATCCAAGGCGTGGCAGGATACTACGCCGGCAACATGATGTCGGAGATCTTCGTCGCCGAGGAGATCCTCTCCTACCTGGAGACGATGACCCCCTCGACCCAAATGCACTACGAGGGTGCGTTGGTCGACTTCCCCGAGCCTTCGGGCGAGATCATCTTGCCGGGAGTGAGCTACACCATTTGGGTGGTCTTCCCGAAGGAAGACGGCAACTACTCGGTAGAGGATATTCTGACCTTCGAATTTACGGCTGCCGAGCTCACTTCGGGTGGTTCGATCAACGTGGAGGCCGGCAAGCCCTACATCACGCAGAACGAGGTGGAGGTCGAATTGAGCGCCGAGGGGGCCTACGCCATCCACATGGCCTGGCTTACCGCGGAGCAGCAGGCAGCCCTTACCGATACTGCAGCCAAGGCCGAGATGTTGCTGAATGCCACCCAATTTGAGGGCGATTCAGCCTTTGCCAATTCGAGTACGGCCCTGGTTTTGGAGCCCGAGACCAATGTCTATCTCATGGCCCTGGCCATCGACCAGGAGGGTCGCTACGGTGAGATCTTCGAGCAGATGTACACCACGCTCCCCGAGCCCAAGACCTTCACCTTGATCCTCGACGAGGAACTCTGCTCCTACACCGAGACTTCGGCTTCGATCCAGTGGACGATCGAGGATGGCGAGGCCGTGGAGACGATCTACTACATGGCTCCGGCCGACGATAACTTCTGGGTATCGACCTTGGGTGAGTCGTTTGATCGCGCTATTGAGTACATCCAGATCTACCCCACGCACAAGAATTTCAACAAGGTAACCAACCAGACCTCGGTGGAGTTGACCGGCTTGACGGAGGGTCGTCGCTACGTCTTCGTAGCCGTGGCCTTCGATGCCGATGGCAACCCCTCGGTCGGCGACGGCATCTTCTTCACCCCGCAGTCGAACGTGGTCTTTGTGAAGCGTTACCTGGAGGATGGTACGGAGAATCCCGAGTGGACGGCCTCGTGCCCCACAATCCATGTGGCCGACTACTGCTTCGTGAAGGCTCAGTTTACGCGCCTGTTCTGGACGGTGGATCTCGCCGAGGGTACCACGGGCTACACCACAGCCATCTCGGCCGCCTATGTCGCCGAGAGCTTCTCCACCGAGAAGGCTTGGGCACAGGACATCGTAGCCAACCCCGACAACTCCTATAGCGTCTACTATTGGGAGCCCGACGACCCGCGTTACCCCGACCCCAACCACGAGCTGGGTGGCGGATCGAGTGTGTCAGCCCGCTCGACCGAAGTCTTCGAGGATAAGATCTACTACAACCCCCGTGCCCACGGCGACACAAAGATCTATGTAACCTGGAAGGATGCCCAGGGCCGCTTGTATGAGTGCGTATCGGTAGATATGCCCATCATCGAGGCCGAGTAGT
>CAJGDL010000131.1 GCA_904502075.1 uncultured Alistipes sp. | reverse complement strand
CGGCGCGTGGTAAAGGCCGTGGAGGTCTTCGGTGAGATGCACCGCTACATCCCCGTGCTGGCCAAGCAGGCGGGCTTCAAACGGATCGGGGAGAAGGTAGTGGAGCACCGTGCCCGCAAATACGGCTACTCGAAATTCGGTATCGAACGCATGGTCAAGGGGTACCTCGACCTCATCACGGTTACCTTCCTTTCGCGCTTCGGACGCTCGCCGATGTACCTCTTCGGAGGGCTCGGTACCCTGATGTTCCTGGTCGGAGGATGCACCACGATTTGGGTCATTGCCGATAAACTCTACAAGCAGTTCCATGCCCTGCCCCTGCGCCCCGTGACCGACCAGCCGCTCTTCTATCTGGCTATTTTGGCCGTGATCCTGGGTGTGCAACTCTTCCTCGCGGGCTTCCTCGGGGAGTTGATCAATCGAGGTTCGAGTGAACGAAATAATTATTTGATTGACAAACGAATAGACGAATAACTTAAACTTATGCTTCAACGTATTCAATCGCTCCACTTGTTGGTGGTTGCCGCCCTCTCGGGGGTGATGTTCTTTTTGCCCCTGATGTGGTTCGCCAACGAGGGCGAGCAGGTCTATATGACGGCCCTTCATCTCTTGGTGGGGGATGCGGTTATTGGTAAGACCCCTATTTACCTTCCTATCCTGATGGGTGCCGCCACGCTGTTGCCCCTGCTTACGATCTTCCTCTTCAAGCGCCGCATGCTCCAGGTGCGCCTCTGCGCTGTTGAGGCGGTGCTCCTCTTCGGTGTGCTGGCCATGGAGGCGATGCTCTACTTCGGCCCCCAAAACAGCCTCGATGCCGGAGCGTTGCAACCCGCTTCGTTCGCCCCGGCAGCTGCCCTCTTGTTTGTGTGGTTGGCCGCCCGTGCCATCCTCCGCGATGAGTTGTTGGTGCGCTCGTTGGATCGCATCCGCTGATATTGACCTCATAGAGTTCATATTTCACCGCCTTGCTTGGGCCGAATGGGAAGTACGACAAGTACCACCCATTCGGCCCAAACGCATTTAGGAATTAGGAGTTGAAATTTCCCCATGTTGGTCATGGCGAGGAGCAAAGCGACGTGGCAATCTCCCGAATATAGGCGAAATGGGGCAAATATCCACCGCGTCATTGCGAGCACCTTAAGGTGCGTGGCAATCTTTTTATCGGAGAATGATCACAACGATGCCTCGCTCATAAAAAGATCCCCACGGTCGCCTACGCTCCCTCGGGATGACGCTGAGTGGGCTTGGGACGGTGTGCATATCACAGGAGATTGCCACGTCGCTTCGCTTCTCGCAATGACTGCGAAAAAGATAAAATTGAATTTTGAATTCAAACTCCTCCTGCTTGCGCATCGTTTCGCCGCTGTTACAAAATCTTCATCTATTTGTCAAATTCGTGTAACAGACAAGGCCTATTTTTGTGCCGAAAATAGACGAAAGCAATCGCGAGAAGTGGTCGATCTTATCTCTCAGATGGCTTCGAAGCGTGTGGCAATCGGATAATTTTAGAGATGAAAAAGTTGCTAATTTTACTAAAAATGACTACATTTGCCACTCCCTGCCCTTACTCTTTCTCGAAGGGTCGCACGGGGTTTATGCAGTATGCTGACAATCAAATTGTTGGCATTTGTTCCTCGCGCGAGCGCATGCGTGCCTACATGACGGGCGTGTGGAGGAGCGAGAGGAGATGAGCGTGGGGGAGATGAAGCGAAGAGGAGAAAACGAAAAAAAGACACGATAATTTTTAACAACAAAACAAACAATTTTATTAACCAATTAAACAAATGCTATGAGCAGAAAAAATCTTTTCAAATGGATGTTCGTTGCTCTGTTCGCCTTTGCCGCCACGGCATTTACGGGCTGTACGGAGAACAACGAAGACATTAAGGCTCCCGAGTTGTCGATCGCCCCGACGGTCCTCAACTTCGATGAGCTGGGTGGCCATCAGACGGTGGAGCTTACCGCAAACTGCGATTGGGAGGTTACCTTCGACTCGACGGCCGAGAACTGGGTGGATATCCAGCCTTTGAGCGGTTCGGGCAACGCAACCCTCACGGTAACGACTTACGAGAAGTCGGACGACAGGGCCAACAAGGTGACGGTCTACTTCACGCTCTACCACTCGGAGTATGGTAAGTGGGGCAAGGCCAAGAGCACGCTGACCATCAACCAGACCTATGGTGGTGAGCCCATCGTAGAGGATGTCTTCTTCTTCAACAACTTCGACGCCCAGGCTGCCGAGAAGACCTACGGTAGCGGTTCGTCGTGGCCCTTCCTGGATCAGTTTGAGGACGGATGGAAGGGACACACCGGTACGGGTGTCGAGAACGTAGATTACGACTTCAGCGGTATGTCGCTGCGTAACAACTCGAACTCGAACGGCAGCTACTCGGATGTATCAACGGCTTCGGGTGTGAACAACCTCTTCTTTGGTACGAACGCCTACTTCACGATCGAGAACATCGCCCTGACCTCGAACAAGGTGAACCTCTCGTTCATGGGTGAGAAGTACCAGGATGGTTCGGACAACCTCTTCAAGCCCGAGGAGTTCACCATCACCCTCTCGGCCGATGGTCAGAGCTGGTCGAACCCCATCGAGTACAACGCCCCCGAGAGCGCCGGTCGTTGGAATATGGGTGATGCCGACTTTACGCTGCCCGAGGGTACCACGACGCTGTGGATCAAGTTCGCCTGCTCGGTAGCCAGCGCCTACCGCATCGACGACGTGAAGGTAATGGGTGGTGTTGGTGGTCAGTCGATCACCTTCGACGGCACGGTGACTCCGGATCCCGGCCCCGGCACTTCGGATGCCGAGGCGATCTCGGTGCAGGATTTCCTGGCTGCTGCCGACACGGCTACGACCTACCAGTTGACGGGTAAGATCACCCGCGTGGTGAATACCACCTACGGTAACTTCGACCTGACCGACGAGACGGGTACGGTGTATGTTTATGGTCTTTTGACCCCCGCCGGCGAGGCCCAGAAGCAGTTTACGGCCGCTGGTCTGAAGGAGGGCGATACGATCACGCTCGAGGGTGTCTACTCGGAGTATAACGGTGACCCCCAGATCAAGAACGCCATCTATGTGTCGCACACGACCGAGGGTGGTGAGCAGCCCGACCAGCCTGTAACCCCCGCCGAGGGTGAGTACGCTTCGGATTCGAACTTCGTAAGCACCGGCGATCAGTATGCCAACCCCTGCGGCCTGGGTGATGTAACCGTTAACGGCTCGGCTGTTACGGGCTTCAAGCTCGGTACGGGCAAGCTGACGGGTGTTTTCAGCGCAACGGCCGGAACCGAGGGCGACAAGTACCTGAACTTCTACGCCGTGGCTTGGAAGGGCAAGACCGCTACGCTCTATGTGCGCGTCGATGGTCAGCAGGTAGGTTCGTTCGAGTTGGCCCCCAATGACGGTGCCACGGGCAATCCTCCCTTTGTGGCCTTGGCTCCCGCTGATACCGACCACTACTCGGTGAAGCTGACGGGTCTGAAGAGCTCGTCGAAGATTGAGTTCTCGACCTCGGCCAACTACGCTACGGAGGACAACACCACCTCGGGTCGTGCTATCGTCTTCGGTGTGAAGCTCACCGACGAGGCATTGGCTCCCGAGCAGCCCGAGCAGCCCGAGGATCCCACGCCGGGTGATGTGGAGAAGATTTCGGTGCAGGAATTCTTGGCTGCTGCCGACACGGCTACGACCTACGAGTTGACGGGTGAGATCACCCGCGTAGTGGATACGACCTACGGTAACTTCGACCTGACCGACGAGACGGGTACGGTGTATGTTTATGGTCTTTT
>CAJGDL010000130.1 GCA_904502075.1 uncultured Alistipes sp. | reverse complement strand
CGTCGAACGACGAGGCTCGTGATCCCCGCTACGCGGAGGGGGATTGGATCGGTGTGGAGCACCAGACCGCCGGCCGCGGACAGCGAGGCCACACCTGGTCGAGCCATGCCGGGGAGGACATCACCGGATCGCTGGTACTCGAGCCACAATTTCTCCCCGTGCGCGAGCAATTTTCAATCTCGCAAGCCGTAGCCTTGGGGGTGGTCGATCTACTGGCCCGATACGGCATCGCGGCCGAGATTAAGTGGACAAACGACATCTACGTCGCGGGGCACAAGGTGGCGGGAATCCTGATCGAGCACGCCCTTGCAGGGACGAATCTAAGTCGCTCCATCGTTGGGATCGGTCTAAATGTCAATCGCACCGCCTTCGACCCCGAGCTACCGAACCCCACCTCAATGGCCCTGCTCACGGGTAGAAGTTTCGACCGCGAAGAGCTCCTCGAAAGGCTCCACGGCGCGCTGATGGCCCGCTACGAGGCGTTGCGAGAAGGGGGTTCCGAGGCCCTGAGGTGCGACTACCACGCCCACCTCTACCGGCTGAACCGCGAGCAGTGCTTCCGCCTCCCCTCGGGCGAGGAGTTCCTCGGGAAGATCCGGGGAGTGGAAGCCGACGGCACCCTTTGGGTGGAGCATCCCGACGGCCACAAGGAGGGCTATCTTTTCCGCGAGATCGAGTTTGTCATTGCGGGGCGCGACCGCCAAAATTCGGATTTGGGAGGCTAAAAAGAGCCTACTCGCGCGAAGAAAACGGGCTGAAAAGAAAATTTTTGGACAAAATATGGTGGTTGTTACGAAAATAACAACTATATTTGCATGATTGAACCTGCAAACAAAGAGAAACGAATCACTTAAAACTTATACGATTATGAACATTCCTTCGAATTTGAAGTACTCCAACGACCACGAGTGGTGCCGCGTGGAGGGTGAGTTTGCCTATGTAGGCATTACCGATTTTGCACAGAGCCAGTTGGGCGACATCGTCTTTGTAGACGTTCCCACGGTAGGCGAGGAGTTGGCTGCCGGTGAGATTTTCGGCTCGATCGAGGCCGTAAAGACGGTGAGCGATGCCTTCATTCCCGTGAGCGGCGAGGTAGTTGAGTTCAACGATGCCGTAGATGCCGATCCCGCCCTGGTAAACAAGGATCCCTATGGCGAGGGTTGGATGATCAAGGTACGCCTGACGGCTCCCGAGGAGGTAGAGAGCCTCCTGACGGACGAGCAGTACAAGGAGTTGATTGGCTAAAATTTTAGGTTACACAATTAGGTTAATAATCCAAAAAAAGAAGAATTAGAAATGGCTTTTTTGACTGACGAAAAACTGGTGATTGTTGGTGCAGCCGGCATGATCGGCTCCAACATGGTTCAGACGGCTCTGATGATGAATCTGACCTCGAACATCTGCTTGTATGATGTATTCTCGCCGGAGGGCGTAGCCGAGGAGATGCGCCACTGCGGTTTCGACGGTGCCACGATCACGGCCACGACGGACGTAGCCGAGGCATTCAAGGATGCGAAGTATATCATCTCGTCGGGCGGTGCACCGCGCAAGGAGGGCATGACGCGCGAGGATCTGCTGAAGGGCAACTGCGAGATCGCCGAGCAGTTGGGTAAGAACATCAAGACCTACTGCCCCGACGTGAAGCATGTGGTGATCATCTTCAACCCGGCCGACCTGACGGGTCTTGTTACGCTGCTCTACTCGGGTCTGAAGCCCTCGCAGGTAACGACGCTTGCCGGTCTGGACACGACGCGTCTTCAGAGCGCGCTGGCCAAGAAGTTCGGTGTGATGCAGAACGAGATCAAGGGTTGCGCCACCTACGGTGGTCACGGCGAGCAGATGGCCGTCTTTGGCAGCTCGGTGGAGGTTGCCGGTCGCAAGCTGACCGACATCATCGGCACGGAGGAGTTCCCCGAGGCCGAGTGGGAGCAGATGAAGAAGGACGTAACGCAGGGTGGCGCCGCCATCATCAAGTTGCGTGGCCGTTCGTCGTTCCAGAGCCCCTCGCAGCTCTCGGTGGAGATGATCCGCTCGGTGATGGGTGGTGAGAAGTTCCGCTTCCCCGCCGGCACCTATGTGAAGAACGAGAAGTACAACCACATCATGATGGCCATGGATACGACGCTCGACCAGAACGGTTGCTCGTACAAGATGCCCGTGGGCACGGCCGAGGAGCTTGCGAAGCTCGATGCCAGCTACGAGCACTTGTGCAAGATGCGCGACGAGTTGGTTACGCTGAATATTGTACCGGAGTTGGAGAAGTGGTCGGAGATCAACCCCAATTTATAATTTTATAGGGCACATTTGTCCTCGCTCTCGGGCGGCTCGAATGGAATGTACATCAGTACTATCCATCCGAGCCGTCCTTCGTTTGAGCACAAATCTGCTCCTCTAAAATCATAAATTCCTAAAGGAATCGTGCATTGTGAATTGTTCTCCGCCCCCTGCGTCATCCCGAGGAGGGCGAAGCCCGACGTGGGGATCTTTTTATGGGCGAAATCGTTGGGCGAAATGTTGGGCGAAATGTTGGGCGAAATCGTTGTCGTGATGATTCTCCGATAAAAAGATTGCCACGTCGCTCACGCTCCTCGCAATGACGGAACGAGGAATCGTGCATTGTGAATTGTTCACCGCCCCCTCGCAATGACGGAACGAGGAATTGTGCATTGTGCAAGGAGGTTTTCGGTGGGGGAACGGAAAATAATAGCAAAAAAATTTATAAAAATGATGTAAATGGGGAAATTATACCTACCTTTGCCCCAAATTGTGGAATAAAAACAACACAAATTATAAACAACTAAAAATTAAACAAAAAAATGAAGAAAATGAACAACTATTGGGGGGGGGAGTACCAGGCTCCTGCTCTTGAGGTGCTCGATGTTACCATCGAGAACGGTTTCGCCGCTTCGGTTGAAGCCAGCTACATTGATGATGCTACAACTGAAGATTGGGGAACCCTTTAAAAGATGATGACGACTATGAAAAACCTCTTTAAGAAGACCCTGCTTTTTGCAGCTGCTGCATTCACTTTTGCATCGTGCTCGAATGATGCTACCGAGGATATTGTTAAGCCCGGTTTTAAGGTTTCCATTAACGCTAACACCTGCGACGTTACCCGTAGTGCATTCGGTGATTACAATTCTACCGAAGAGACTTACCCGACCTTGTGGGAGGGCAATGAGAATTGGTTTGTTGCAATCAACAATAGTTATACCGATGCTGTTAGCGAGATCACCTTCTCCGGCGATTTGACATCCGCAAATGCAAATTTTGAACTAGCTACGGCTCCTACCGCTGACGCTAACGGAAAGTACACCTTGTATGCTCTTTCTCCCGCAAGCGCTTGGTCGTCTTATAAATTGGAGAACGACTATCTTCGCTTTTATATTGCTCGCAACATCCAGACCCCTACCGCAACATCGTGTGACCCTGCTTCGCAGGTTCTCTTTGCAAAGTCGGAGCCCATGGAGAACGCAAACTCGTTTGACGTAAACTTTGCACACTTGTCGGCTTACGTTAAGTTCTCTTTCTTGAATGTTGCAGAGGGTGGTGTTGTAAATTCGGTAACGATTTCTGCCGAGGATGTAAACCTTGCAGGCCGTTACGCTTACACTCCTTCGACAGGAGCACTCGCCGAATACGATCGTTTGGAAAAGAGCATCACCCTTACTACGGATAAAACCGAGGATTTGTGGTTTGCAGTTGCCCCCGTTGATGTTTCGAACAAGGTGCTTACTTTCTCTATTACGACTGATAAGGGTATCCTCTCCAGAGAAGTTACGATGCCTGCAACTGCAAAGTTTGAGTCGGGCAAGGTCGTAACCTTCAAAGTAGATATGGATGGTATTGAGTATCCTTCGGCCGAAGAGGGCGAGACATGGCAGCTTGTTACGGATGTTGCAGATATTACTGACG
>CAJGDL010000129.1 GCA_904502075.1 uncultured Alistipes sp. | reverse complement strand
GCGGCAGGTGGAGGTAGCCTGTTTGGAGGTGGATTTCGCGGCACGAGAGGGGCTCTGCGAAGTCGTAGCGCAGCCAATCCCCCGTGCGATGGGTGCGTGTGGTCCAGGCGGCCCCTTTGTAGTTGTCGATGCGATTGAAGGGGGCCTTTTCGCTCTCGGGAAGCGAGCAGGAGAAGTGAACTGCCGGCTGGATGGTCTTGTAGTAGGAGGCGTGGGCCACCCATGCAGAGCGAGCCTCCTCACGCAGGGCGCGGAAGCGGTACAACTCGGGCTCGGAGGTGCGAATGGGGCCCGTGTAGGGGTGTTCTGTGGTGTCGGGATCCAGCGTGTAGACGAGCCGCTGGTCGATTTGGTCGGCCTTGGCCGAGAGGAGCCCCTCGGCATACTTTACGGTGGGCGGGAAGAGGCGGTGGCCAATTGACATGGCATCCATGCGTTCGGCATGTCGGTGGGTCAGGGTGTGGCGGAACGAGGCCCAATCTTTGGGGCCGCGGTGCCAACAGATCTCGGCCAGGGCCACGGTGCGGGGCCAGAGCATGAAGTCGAGGTAGGAGTCGCTCTCGGGGTTGTGGCCGATGTAGGCCTCGCTGAAGAAGGTTCCCTCGAAGCCTACAACCAGGCGTTGCTCCTCGGGGGTGAATCCCAGCGCATCGAGGCTGAAGTTATAGACCTTCTCGGCATCGAAGATCGCGGCCCACACATGGCCCTCCTCATGCTGCGATTGGCGCATGTCGAAGTAGAAGTATTGCCCCGGCATAACGACCGTGCGATACCCCTCGGAGGTCGATTTTCGGCACGCCTTTACGTTCTCCCAACCCTGAACCAAGGCCGCCTTGGGAAGCGTTCCTCCGTTGATCGCCTCGTTCCATACCACGGGCTCTTTTCCGTTTGATTTCAAGATCTTTATCAGTCGCGACATAAAGTACTCCTGGAGCTGTGCGGGCTCCTCCCATCTCTGCTCCTGCATCAGGCGTTGGCACCGCGGACAACGCTTCCATTGCGACATCTCCACCTCGTCGCCTCCAATGTGGATGTACTTCGAGGGGAACAAGGCACAAACCTCCGTGAGCACCTCTTCCAAAAGTTCGAAATTCTCCTCGCGCGAGGCGCAGAAGGCGTTGCGCACATCGTAGCCTGCCGAGCGGTCGAGCGAGGGGGTGTAGTCGCATAGAATCTCGGGATGGACACGGGCAAAGGTACGGCTGTGGCCCGGCAGGTCGATCTCGGGAATGATCTCCACGGCACGCAGGCGCGCATACTCGATCAGCTCGCGCAACTCCTCCTGGGTATAGAATCCTCCATATTTCTCGAACCACCGGCCATAGACGGGCTCGATGGGCGAGTCGCCGCCGCGGAATCCTCCCACCTCGGTCAATTCGGGGTGCGAGAGGATCTCGATGCGCCACCCCTCATCGTCGGTCAGGTGTAGATGCAGCGTGTTGAGCTTATGGAAGGCCATGCGGTCGATGTGCTGCTTCACCCGCTCCATGGGCATCCAGGTGCGTGCCACATCGAGGTGCGAACCGCGATAGGTGTAGGCGGGAGCATCTTCGATCAGGCAGCATGCCACCTCGCAGGGCAGGGCCAACTTGCGGCTGTAGACCTCGGCCGGCAGGAGTTGAAGAAGCGTCTGCACCCCGTAGAAGAGTCCGTTGCGCGAACCTCCCACCACTTCGATGCGCTGCTCCCCGACCCGAAGACGATACCCCTCCTCGGGGAGCGTGGGGTCGATGTCCAGCACCAGGGCACTACCCATGTCGAGGTAGCTCCGCTGCTCAAGAGGTAGGTAGGCCGCGAGGTAGTCGGCCACCTCCTGGGCCTCGTTCGTTAGTGGGGTGATCAGCGAACTCCCCGAAAGGAGAAAACGGCCCTCCTGCACCTCGATGTGGCGCGGAGTAGGAACCACTTGCTGGGCAAAAACGCCCCTTGTGCTCAAAAGAAAAAAGAGTAAAATCGCGATCCTTTTCATGGAATTTGGTCTTAAATATAAGCAAAGGTACGAAAAAATGTGTACCTTTGCTTAATCTATTGGAAATTTTTGAACGAGATGGAAAAAGACGAACGACTGATAGCGACCGAGCGACTGCTCGAAGTGATGAATACCTTGCGCGAGAAGTGCCCCTGGGATCGGGAGCAAACCTTCGATTCGCTGCGAAATAATACCATCGAGGAGACCTACGAGTTGGTGGATGCCATCCTGGATCACAACATGGAGGGGATCAAGGAGGAGATCGGCGATCTCTTGCTCCATGTGGTCTTCTATGCCAAGATGGGCGAAGAGCAGGGGGCTTTCGACTACGCCTCGATGGTCAACGCCCTGTGCGATAAGCTGATCTACCGCCACCCCCATGTCTATGGCGATATTCACGCCTCGACCCCCAAGGAGGTGCTGGAGAATTGGGAGACCCTGAAGTTGCGTAAGAAAAAGCGCAAGAGCGGTACATTGGGAGGTGTTCCCCGTTCGCTACCCGCCATGGTCAAAGCCTTCCGTGTGGGTGAAAAGGCCGCTTCGGTGGGCTTCGATTGGGAGAAGCGCGAAGATGTATGGGCGAAGGTGAAGGAGGAGATCGCGGAGGTGGATGCCGAGATTGCTGCCCGGGATCACGACAAGTTGGAGGGCGAATTTGGCGACCTCTTCTTTGCGATGATCAACGCCTGCCGCCTCTACGGAGTGGATCCCGAGGCCGCCTTGGAGCGTACGAACCAAAAGTTTATCCGCCGCTTTACCTCCATGGAGGAGGCTGCATCCGCCGAGGGTAAAATGCTCCACGACCTCACGCTCGATCAGATGGAGAACCTCTGGCAGGCCGCCAAGCAAGATGAGTAATGGGGCTTACGCACCGAAATATTTTTAGTTAATGTTCCCAACGACAAGGGAAATAATTTTGAATTTTGAATCTTGAATTATCTGAAATATGGCTATTGTTAGAAAAATCAGAGGCCACGAGCCTCAGGTAGGCGAAGGTACCTTTTTGGCCGAGACGGCCGTGCTTTTGGGAGATGTTACCATTGGCAAGGATTGCTCCATTTGGTACGGGGCTGTGTTGCGTGGCGATGTGAATAAGATCACCATCGGCGACCGCACCAACATCCAGGATGGAGCCGTGATCCACACCCTCTACGATGGATCGAAGAACCCCTCGCAGACCCACATCGGAAGCGATGTCTCGGTGGGACACAACGCCACCATCCACGGGGCCATCATCGAGGATAACTGCCTGATCGGCATGGGATCCACCGTCCTCGATAACGCTCATGTCCCCTCCGGATGCATCATCGCCGCCAATGCCCTGGTGCTCTCCAACCAAAAACTTGAACCCAACTCCGTCTATGCCGGAGTCCCCGCCAAGAAGGTCAAGGAGGTTACCCCCGAGCAGCGCGAGGAGATTATTCGTCGCACGGCGAGGGATTATATGCATTATGCCTCTTGGTACAAGTAATTTTTGATTTTATGCGGCATATTTCACCTCTCCTTGTCTGTCGAAAATGGGCAGTACGAAAAGTACAGCCCATCTTCTCCATCCGGCGGTCGAGTCGAAATCTGTTCGCCTAAAATGCAAAAATCTAATTTTCGATTTTATAGGGTAAATTTTGCACCTTGCTCATTTGCCCCGAAAGGGCAGTACGAAAAGTACAGCCCTTCCGTGTCAAATTTCGGGCGGCACTAAATTTCCTCCTCTAAAATGCAAAAATAATTTTCGATTTTATAGGGCATCTTTTCCTTCTCCTTGCTTGGCAAGAATGGGTAGTACACGAAGTACAACCCATCCTTACCAATCGTCGGTCGAAGAAAAACCTGCTCCTCTAAAATGCAAAAATCTAATTTTCGATTTTATAGGGTAAATTTCGGGCGGAATAAGACCTGGATCCGCCCTCATCCCCTACCCCGATAAACTCACGACCAAACCGATCGCATTATGGCGTTACATCAAAGATCCAAATCTATGCGGGTGGTGATCAATCTT
>CAJGDL010000128.1 GCA_904502075.1 uncultured Alistipes sp. | reverse complement strand
CGGCGCGATGACCCTCCGGGGCCAACAAATCCGCCCCCTCGAGGAGTTGCCGCACACGGCGTGCCACGGCCGGAGAGGGATCGACCACCGTTACCTCACGCGCCCCGATCACCCGCTCCAATGCCTCGCGCAGGAAGGGGTAGTGCGTACAGCCCAGGACGATTTGGTCGGCTCCGCGCCGAAGCATCGGCTCCACGACGCGACGCACCGCCTCCTCAGCCTCCGGAGTCTGCTCCCTGTCGGCCTCCACCAACTCCACAAAACCTCGGCCGGCGGTAGCAATCACCTCGATGTGTTCGCCATAGCGGGCCGCCGTGCGACGAAACAGATCACCATCCAGGCTGCGCTCCGTAGCCAACACCCCCACCACCCCACTGCGGGTATTCAGACAGGCGGGTTTCACCGCGGGCTCCATGCCCACGATCTGCAGGGGGGCATACTTCGCACGCAACTCCTCGATGGCCGCTGCCGTAGCCGTATTGCACGCCACGACCACCAACTTGCACCCCAGGCTCACCAGATAGCCCACCGCCTCATCGGCCAGACGAGCCACCTCCTCGCGCGGACGATCTCCATAGGGGCAGTTTTTGCCATCGCCGAGGTAGACGAGCGACTCCTCGGGCAGCAAACGTCTCAACTCGCGCCAGACGGAGAGACCGCCCAGCCCCGAATCATAAACTCCTATGGGTGCCGTATTTTTCATTTTGTTTTATCTCTTTGTTCAGCCTCTTTGGAGCGACCCTTCGCTACCCATTCATGGCATTGAGGATCGTGCGCACCAACTCCTCATCGGAGGCCTCCTCAGCATCGAGGATCAGGCGAGCCTGCTCATACCACGGAGCGCGTTCGCTCATATTTTGGGTCATAAAGGCAACCAGTTCCTCATCGCTGAGCCCCCGCAACTTGGGGCGTTTCTGCCTTCCGTAGGGCGACAGACGCGAGGCGATCTTCTCGGCCGAGCGACGGATATAGACCGTAAGGCCCGCTTCGTTCATTCGCTCCATGTTATCGCCCCAGGTGGGAAGTCCTCCGCCCGTGGAGACCACGACCGACTCTTCGCGCGCAATAAGTTGCTCCACCACCTCTCGCTCCATGCGGCGGAAGTGCTCCTCGCCCTCGTAGCGGAAGATGTCGTTCACCGAAGCCCCCTCGATCTCCTCGATCCGTGTATCGGTATCGACCCGACACCATCCCAAACGCTGCGCCAAACGCTTCGCCAGGGTACTCTTTCCGCACCCCATGTAACCCACCAAAAAGATTTTCGAGGTCATGCCGCGCTCTATGCTTCGTTAAAAGAGGTTCAACTGCTCGGGATCGACCACTACGTCCATCACCGACTCTGCGACTTCATTCTCCGAAGCCATCTCCCCCTCTGAAGAGTGCTCCACCTGTTCGAAGGCCTCGCCATCGAACGTATCCAACTCTTCAGGGCCCGTGCTCTGCTCCTCTTCGGGCAACTCGGGTTCGAAGAAGGTGAGCGTATCTACCTCGTAGGTCGAGACACGCTTGCCCTTGGCGCGGTAACTCTTCACGCCGACAAACTCCTCCACAGGGATCTCCTCCACGGGGCGCATCGCGTGGGCCCCCTTGAAGGTGATGCGCATCACCGCATCGTTGCGATCGGTGATGGCCACAAACTTCGACTGGCTCTCCTCATCGAGGAAGAGTTGCATCTTATCGCTCACCTCGGGCTTGAAGCGCTTCATGTAGTAGTAGCCCTGCACCCCGTCGAAATAGCCCACGCTGTAGACCGCCTCGGGACGGAACTTCTCGATACGCACCGTTTCGTCGGGGAAGTGCTGACCCAGGTCGTAGCCCGTGATGTAGTATTGGTTCTTCGTGGTCCAAACCAGGATCTTGTCGTCGCCCTTGAACTCGCCGAGCAACTCTCCGCGCCCATCCATATTCAGGCGGCGCACATCCTCATCGTACCAGATGTTCTGACCACCCAGGGTCGAGGTACCACGCTCCTTGAGTACGATCTTGTGGATGCCGTAGCGCGAGAAGAGGTTGCCCTGGCTCTGACGGCCCTTGATCGCCAACTCCGAGAAGTTCAGATCGACAATCACCTTCTTCAAGCGCGGACGGGGCTTGAAATAGACCTTCAGCACCTCGGCCTCGCCATTGGGATTGACCGACATATAGAGGATTTCGCTCTTGGGCGTACCCTTCGTGATGTCATACTCCTTGTCGCGCGTGATGGACTTGATCGGGCAACGCTTCATCATGATCGCCCCGTTCTTGCCATCACGGTAGAGGACATTGTAGATCGTGCGCTCGTCGTTGCGGCGGAAAATGCCGATGTAGTAGATGTTCTTCTCGAAGAAGGCCTTTTCGCTCACCTTCGTAATGATGTAGCGACCCTCCTTCGTAAAGACGATCACATCGTCCATATCCGAGCAATCGCAGACAAACTCGGCCTCCTTCATTGCCTTGCCGATACCAAAGAAACCCTCCGCACGATCCACATAGAGTTTGGCATTCGTCACGGCCACCTTCGTCGCCTCGATCTGATCGAAGGCACGAATCTCGGTCTTGCGCTCACGCCCCTCGCCATACTTCGCACGGATACGCTCGTAGTAGGCAATCGTATACTCCACCAGGTGGGCCAAATGGTGCTTCACCTCCTTCATCTCCTTTTCGATGGCACGGATCTCGTTGTCGGCCTTCTCCGAATCGTAGCGCGAGATACGGATAAACTTCAGCTCCGTAAGGCGCTGCACATCCTCCAGCACAACCTCCCGACGCAACAACTTCTTGAAGGGCTCCAAGCCGCCATCCACAGCGGCATAGGCCTCCTCACGGCTCTTACACCCCTCGATCAAGGCATAGAGTTTGTTCTCGATGAAGATCTTCTCCAAAGAGGCGGCATGCCAACTGTCGTTCAACTCGTCGAGACGAATCTCCAATTCGCGCTGCAGGAGGTATTTCGTGTGATCGGCCGAACGGCGCAGAATCTCGCTTACACCCAGAAAGTGGGGCTTTTCGTCGTAGATCACGCAGGCATTGGGCGAGATCGAGACCTCGCAATCCGTAAAGGCATAGAGAGCATCAATGGTCTTGTCCGACGACTCGTCGGCGGCCACCTGGATGATGATCTCCACCTTCTCGGCCGTATTGTCGTCCACCTTGCGGATCTTGATCTTACCCTTCTCGTTGGCCTTCTTGATCGACTCCTTGATCGACTCCGAGGTGGTGGTGAAGGGGATCTCCGTGATGGCCAGCGTGCGCTTGTCGATCTTCGAGATGCGGGCACGCACCTTGACGGCACCGCCACGCAAACCATCGTTGTAGCGCGTCACATCCATCATACCACCGGTCGGGAAGTCGGGATAGAGTTGGAACTCCTCGCCCTTGAGGTAGGCAATGGCTGCCGAAATCAACTCATTGAAGTTGTGGGGCAGGATCTTCGACGAAAGGCCCACCGCAATACCGTCGGCCCCCTGGGCCAGCAGCAACGGAAACTTGATCGGCAGGGTCACGGGCTCCTCTTTGCGTCCGTCGTAGGAGAGCATCCACTCGGTGGTCTTGCGGTTGTAGACCACATCGAGGGCAAACTTCGAGAGTCGCGCCTCGATATAACGCGCCGCAGCCGCCTCGTCACCCGTGAGGATGTTACCCCAGTTACCCTGACAGTCGATCAGCAGATCCTTCTGTCCCAACTGTACCAAGGCATCCTTGATCGAAGCATCGCCGTGCGGGTGGTACTGCATGGTCTGTCCCACCACATTGGCCACCTTGTTGTAGCGGCCGTCATCGACCTGCTTCATGGCGTGCAGAATACGACGCTGCACGGGTTTCAATCCATCTTCGAGGTGCGGCACGGCACGCTCCAGAATCACATAGGATGCGTAGTCCAAAAACCAGGTCTTATACATGCCGGTCAGTTTATGGACATTGCCCTCATCACCCATCAGTCGGTCGAATTTCGACTGACGCACCGACTCCACGGGCTGCTGCAACTCCTCGGCTCCCTCCAT
>CAJGDL010000127.1 GCA_904502075.1 uncultured Alistipes sp. | reverse complement strand
GTACGGCACGATGCCCCTTGCAGCATCGTCTTCATGTTCTTCAAGTGCGACGAGTAGGTCGAGAGGTCGTCGTCGATCGACTGCTCGTCGCCGATGTCGATAAAGATCGACTCGAAGATCGGAAGCTCCGAATTTTCGAGAGCCGGCACCAAGAATCCACACTGGAACATATACTGCACAATACCCGTGGTCTTCAAACAGACCGACTTACCGCCCGCATTCGGGCCCGAGATCACCAAGAGGTGTTTGTGTTTGTCGAGTTCCAAATCCAGGGGTACCACCTCCTTGCCCTGCGCCTTGAGGGTCTGTTGCAGGAGCGGGTGTCGGGCTCGGCGCAACACCAGGCGATCGTCGGTCGAGACAATGGGCTTGCCCCCCATATTCTCCACGGCCCATCGCGCCTTGGCACGCACCATATCGAGTTCGGCAAGGCACTCACCGGCCACCTCCAACTCATCGGCCAAGGGGCGCAACTGCTCGGTGAAAAGGGTCAAGATGCGGACAATCTCGCGCCGCTCTGCATAAGCGAGCTCCTTGAGGGCATTGTTGATCTCCACCACCTCCACCGGCTCGACATAGACGGTCTTTCCCGTGGCCGACTCGTCGTGGATGAATCCGCGCAGTTTGCGCTTGTTGGCGGCCGAGACGGGGATCACGGTGCGCCCCTCGCGCACCGAGAGGGTGGCATCCGTCTCGACAATACCGGCCTGCTTGGCCGACTGGAGGAGCTGCTGCAAGCGTTTGGCCGCCTGCCCCTCGTGGTCACGGATCGAACGGCGGATCTGCTGCAACTCGGGGGAAGCCGAATCCTTCACCTCGCCGAATCGGTCGATCAGACGGTCGATTTCGCGCACGATCTCGGGGAAGGAACTGACTCCCAAGGTGCGGGCATAGAGGGCCGGATAGGCCTCCTCGCCACGGCTGCGAATAAACTCCACCACCTCACCGATCGAGGAGAGGGCCTTGCCGAGGGTTACCACCTCAAAGGTATCGAGGAAAGCCCCCTCGACGCGTACCTTGGCCACCAGGTGGTCGATGTCGGCATACTCCGAATCGGGGAATTCGCGCTCCAGGATCAAGATGGTACGCATCTCGTCGGCAAGCGCCAAACGACGCTCGATCTCCCTGCGATCGGTCGTAAAGTCCTGCTCCGACAGGCGTTCGCGAGCCGCCTGCATGGTACAAAGTGCGGCCACCTGCTCACGCAGGCGGTCGAAACCTATCTTTTGTTCAAAATTGGACGGATATATCATTTCTTTTCAATAGTTGTAGTCCGGAAAGGGCACTCCTCGTCCGGACTACATGAAAGCATCAAATCTCTTAACGAAGCCCCTTGAGCGAGTCGCGTTCGGCACGCTTGGCCTCTTTGGCCGCCCGCTTGGCCTCCTTGGCCTGCTGCTTCTCCTCGTTCTGTCCGAAGAGCGAGAAGTGAACATAGCGCGACGGATGCTCCTTCAAATCGGCCAGCAGCAACGAGAGGTTTTCGCTTGCCTGCGTGAGGCGAGCATAGAGCTCCTCGTCGCTGAGGAGCTTACCCACGGTACCATCGCCCTCGCGAATCTCGGTAAGGACAGTGCTCAACTCGGCAAGGGTCTTGTCGAGATTCTCCACCACCTGCGTCTCGGCAAGTTTCGTGGAGAAGCTGTTCATGTTGGCCATCAGCGAATCCAGGCGCGCCGCGTTGTTGCCCAGCGTGGTCGAAAACTCCGAAATTCCCTTCACGGCCCGCTTCAACCCCTCCTTCTCCGAGGTCAGGAGCTGATCTATGTTGCCCGTGATAGAGTTCATGTGGGAGGTCATCCCCTCAATATTCGATGCATTGCTCTCCACCACCTCATGCAGGGCCTTGAGGGTTACGGTCAACTCATCGGCCAAGACCGTCACCTGCTGCATAATGGGGTCGATTGCCTCCATCATGTCGGGCACCTGGGTAGAACGCATCGTATCACCCTTTTCGAGCATCTCGGACGAGGAGCCCGGAACGATCTCCACCATCTTACCACCCATGATGCCACTGCTGGCCATGCGCGCCTCCGAATCCTTCGGAATATCGAACTGCTTCTTGACGGTCAGGCGAAGAAGCACCTGCTCGCTATCGGTCGAGTCGAAGATGATCTCCGTAACGGTTCCGATCTTCACGCCGCGCATCACCACAGGCGAAGCCTCCTGCATTCCCGACACCTGGTCGTAGGCAGCATAGTAATCCACATTCCGACTAAAGATGTCGATTCCGCTTAAAAATCGAATACCGGCCCATGCACAAAGGATCATGGCCACTGCAAAAATTCCGATTCTTACCTCTCTTTTCATGTGTATATTCTTTTACTTTTTTGTCATTTTATAGGGGCAATCCGTTTTCCCATTACTTGATCTCCGAACCCGTAAAGTGTACCACATAGGCATCCTTGAAGCTCTTGCGCACCTCCTTGAGGTCGGCTTCGGCCGCCTTTTTGGTTGCATAGACCCCGTAGCAATACTTATAGCGATAGCGACCCGAGGCGGTATACTCCTTGCATTTTCCGCGATAATTTTTCAACTCCGAACTATTGATTTTCAATGCCTTGGGCGAAGCCAGGAGCTGAATCGTATAGCCGCTTTTCGGAGCCTCGTCCTTCGCCTCCGATCGGGGTTGCTCACCGGTTGTTGTCTCCGTAGCGGCCCCATCTGCCGGAACCTTCACCTCCTCCAAAAGGGTCTCCTCCACATAGGCGGCATACTCCTTCACCGCCGCAAGCAGGGCCCGGGCAATCGCCGTCTGCCCCTTTTCGGAGGTCATCAGTTTCAACTCGGAGGGATTCGACATAAAGCCGATCTCGGTCAGAATACTGGGCATATCGGTGGCATAGAGCACCTTCAGCGGGCGACGCTTCACGCCACGATTACCATAGCCGGCCTGGGCGTAGTGCTTCTGCGCGATGCGGGCCATCGCCTCGCTGTAACGGCCGTAGGTAAACTGCAAATTCTGAATATAGGCTCGCACGATGGCCGCCGTGCGCTCGTCGGACATATCCAGAAGCTCCTCCTTGTTGTTGGCATAGAGCACCGACTCATTCAGACGGGTCTCCTTCTCACTTTCACCCATGATGAGGGTCTCGAATCCGCGGGCTGCCGTCGAAGTGGCGGCATTGGCATGAATCGAAATAAAGAGGTCGGCCTCGGCTTTGTTGGCAATGTCGGCACGCGCCTGCAAATCGGCATTCAGATCGGCCGAAAACTGTTTGTCGGTGGTACGCGTATAGATCACCTTCACCCCGGGCATCTCCTTCTGAATCAGGCCGCCCAACTTCAAGGCTACCTGCAGGTTGATATTCTTTTCATGATAACCTCCGTAGGTGGCTCCCGGATACTTCGGGCCACCGTGTCCGGCATCAATGACCACCACACGCAAACCCTGCCCCTCGGCCGCACGAAGCGAGACCGGGAGAAGCAGCAGCAAGAGCAACGAAAGCCTCAGAGCCGCAAAAAGTCGCCCGAAAGGGGGAAAAGTGGCGAAAAAATTCATCTTTCTCCGATTTTTTACCTATATTTGTCGCGCTAAAAAACAGGCGCACACGGGCATACGACCCATACCCGAGGTCGTTTTGCCGACGCGTCGGCAAAGGTACAATTTTTTTTGGAATTTTGAAGCATTTTAAGACAAAATATCTCCTTTCGGCAGCCATTCTGCTCCTTTTCGGACAGGCGCTCATCGGTCGCAACTCCTCGGCCGAGCTCCTTTTTCATGCGCTGCAAGATTCGCTGCAGCGCAGCGCGCCAATCTCCATAAGCGACTCCACCCCGTCGGCCGCAAGCCTCGACATGGAGACTCCCCGCTCACGTCGTGCCCGCAACCATGCGCTGCTTGCCACCCCCCCGAAGCACGACACCATCCGCAACGACTCGCTCTTTGCGGCCCACGTCGATTCGCTCGTCGAGAGCCGAATGGACTCCTCGCGAATGGTTCAAACCAACCTGCAAGATACCACCCGTCGCAAGAAGAGCGGCGGCATCGGTTTGGAGGAT
>CAJGDL010000126.1 GCA_904502075.1 uncultured Alistipes sp. | reverse complement strand
TGGCCCTCTATCTCAAGATTCGTCGCGAGTTGGGTCGCGAGGAGAAGAGTATCTGCCTGATGGATATCGCCACGATCGGTGCCCGCTGCCTGAAGAAGCGCGGTTTGTTGGACGATATGGAGGTGAGTGAGGAGAACAACGCCTGCTCGATCTACGTCGATGTCGATGTCGATGGCAAGCCGGAACAGTGGCTGTTGCAGTTTAAGAACGAGACCCACAACCACCCCACCGAGATCGAGCCCTTTGGTGGAGCCTCGACCTGCCTGGGTGGAGCCATCCGCGACCCGCTGTCGGGCCGCAGCTATGTCTACCAGGCGATGCGTGTCACGGGTGCTGGAAATATCTATGCTCCGGTGAGCGAGACCATGAAGGGAAAACTCCCGCAGTCGATCATCAGCCGCAAGGCGGCCGCCGGCTATTCGAGCTACGGCAACCAGATCGGTTTGGCCACGACCCATGTGCGCGAGATCTACCACCCCGACTATGTGGCCAAGCGCCTGGAGGTGGGTGCCGTGGTAGGTGCTGTGAAGGCCGAGCATGTGCGCCGTGAGCGTCCCGTGGCGGGCGATGTGGTCATCATGCTGGGTGGTCGCACGGGCCGTGACGGCATCGGTGGTGCCACGGGTTCGTCGAAGGAGCATACGGAGCAGTCGCTCGAGAGTTGCTCGAGCGAGGTGCAGAAGGGCAATGCCCCCGAGGAGCGTAAGTTGGAGCGTCTGTTCCACCGCCCCGAGGTGACGCGCCTGATCAAGAAGTCGAATGACTTTGGAGCCGGCGGTGTGAGCGTAGCCATTGGCGAGCTGACGGACGGCCTCGATATCTGGTTGGATCGTGTGAAGACCAAGTACAGTGGTCTGAATGCCACGGAGCTTGCGATCAGCGAGTCGCAGGAGCGTATGTCGGTGGTGATCGAGAAGAAAGATGTAGAGGAGTTCTGCCGCTACTGCCGCGAGGAGAATATCGAGACGACGCATGTAGCCGATGTGACCGACACGGCACGAATGCGTATGTATTATAAGGGCGAACTGGTGGTTGATTTGAGCCGCGAGTTCATCGACTCGGCGGGTGCCAAGCACTACGCCACGGCGGCTATCGAGGCCGTTGAGGGGTGCGATCCCTTTAAGCGCGAGGTGGAGGGTGTTTCGCTCGAGGAGCAGATGATGGCCCATATGCAGTCGGACAATGTGCTGACGAAGAAGGGGCTGATCGAGATGTTCGACTCGACGATCGGCGCCTCGACCGTGCTGATGCCCTATGGCGGTCGCACGCAGCAGACCGAGACCCAGGTCTCGTGCCAAAAGCTCCCGACCGAGGGCTTTACCAACACTGCCTCGGTGATGGCCTATGGTTTCAATCCCGAGCTGATGAGCTGGAGCCCCTATCACGGAGCCGCCTACTCGGTGGTGGAGGCGTGTGCCAAGGTGGTGGCCTCGGGTGCCCGCTACGATCGGATGCGCTTCTCTTATCAGGAGTACTTCGAGCGCATGACGCACGATGCCTACACCTGGGGTAAGCCGCTCAGCGCCCTGCTCGGTACGCTGAAGATGCAGGTGGAGTTAGGACTCCCCTCGATCGGTGGTAAGGACTCGATGAGCGGTACGTTCCGCGACATCAATGTGCCCCCCACCTTGATCGCCTTCGGTATTACGACGGTGGATGCCCGCCGCGTGATCTCGCCCGAGTTCAAGCAGGCCGGAAACTACATCTACCTCTTGGAGCATAAGCCTTTGGAGAGCTATATGCCCGATACAGCCGCCTTGAAGCGCAACTTCACCCTCCTGACCGATCAGATCGAGGCGGGCCGCGTGGTTTCGGCCTGGGCTCTGCAGCAGGGCGGTGTGGCCGAGGCTTTGGCCAAGATGTCGTTTGGTAACCGCATCGGTTGCGAGGTGGCCATGGATGCCGATGAACTCTTCGATTATAAGTATGGCTCCTTCGTGATCGAGTCGAAGGAGGAGCTCGAGGGGGAGGGCCTGCGTCTGCTGGGTCGTACCGTGGAGGCCGAGGTGGTGAAGATCAACGAGACGGAGCTGGCGATCGAGGCGTTGCAGCGAGCCAATTCGGAGCGTTTTGCCACGATCTATCCCGACAAGGGGGAGAACAAGGCCCCGATGATGGAACTTGCGCACGAGAAGCGCACCTTTACCTATCCGGGCGAGGCGGTGCAAATGCCGGTGGTCTATCTGCCCGTCTTCCCGGGTACGAACTGCGACTACGATGTGGCGCGTGCCTTCCGCAAGGCCGGGGCCGAGTGTCGCACCAGCGTGCTGTGCAACCTCGAGAGCGAGGATATCGTTCGCTCGATTGCCGAGATGAAGCGCCACATCAGCGAGTGTCATATCCTGGCTCTGAGCGGTGGTTTCTCGGCCGGTGATGAGCCCGACGGAAGTGCCAAGTTGATTGTCAATGTATTGAACAACAAAGATATTGCCGAGGAGATCCACCGCTTGTTGGATCGCGGAGGTCTGATTATCGGTATCTGCAACGGCTTCCAGGCCCTGGTGAAGTCGGGTCTGCTGCCCTACGGCCGCTTGGGCCGCGTGACCGAGGCCTCGCCCACGCTCGTCCGCAACGACATCAACCGCCACATCTCGCAGATCGTTACCACGCGCATCGCGACGACCAACTCGCCCTGGCTCTCGAGCTTCGAGGTGGGTGATCTGCACGCGATTGCCGTCAGCCACGGCGAGGGTAAGTTTGTGGTCGGCGAAGAGTTGGCCGCAGAGCTCTTCCGCAAGGGGCAGGTGGCCTTCCAGTATGCCGATGAGCAGGGAGTGCCCACGGCCGAGGCTCCGGCCAACCCCAACGGCTCGTACTATGCGATCGAGGGTATCGTTTCGGAGTGTGGTCAGATCCTGGGTAAGATGGGCCACACGGAGCGTTACGAGGAGAACCTCTTCAAGAATATCGCCGGAGAGAAGCGTCAGCCGTTGTTCGAAAATGCCGTGCGCTACTTCCGCAAGCAATAGTTTGGGCACGTTAGGTTAAGGATTAGTAATACGAAGAAAGAATATTTATGGAACTTAAGGATATGCTCTACGAAGGGAAGGCTAAGCAGGTCTTCCTGACGGAGGATCCCGAGCGGGTGGTGGTGCGCTACAAGGATACAGCCACGGCTTTCAACAACATCAAAAAGGCGACCATCGTCGGAAAGGGTAAGGTGACCTCGGCGATCTCGGCCCTCTTGTATGATTTTCTCTCCAAGGCTGGGGTCAAGACCCACTTCGAGGAGCTGCTGGATGAGTGCGATCAGGTGTGCCGTCGTGTGAAGGTGATCCCCCTGGAGGTGGTGGTGCGCAATACCATCGCCGGATCGATGGCCCAGCGCCTCGGCCTGGAGGAGGGAACCAAGCCCGAGAATGTGATCTACGACCTCTTCTACAAGAGCGATGAGTTGGGAGATCCGTTGATGAACGACCACCACGCCGTGGCTATGAAGCTTGTAACGTATGAGGAGTTGCAGGTGATTTATGAGTTGGCAGGGCGCATCGACAGCCTCTTGCTCGACCTCTTCCGTCGTGCCGGCATCCACCTGGTGGACTTCAAGATGGAGTTCGGTCGCACGGCCGAGGGGGAGATCATCCTGGCCGACGAGCTCTCGCCCGACACCTGCCGTCTGTGGGACATCGAGACGGGAGAGAAACTCGACAAGGATCGCTTCCGTCGCGATTTGGGTCATGTGCGCGAGGCCTACGAGGAGATCCTGCATCGCCTGCAAAAAGTAATCAACCAATAACCGACTTCCTGCGATGAATAAGATGGAGTATCAGAATCCGATGATCGAAGTAGCCGATCGTGAACTGCACGAGGAGTGCGGTGTCTTTGGTGTCTATGGCGTGGAGAACGCCTCGTCGTTGGCCTACTATGGCCTCCACTCGTTGCAACACCGTGGTCAGGAGGGAGCCGGTATTGTCAGTGTCGATGCCGAGGGGAACTTCTGCCGTGTGAAGGGTGCCGGCTTGGTGACCGAGGTCTTCCGCGAGCAGCAGCTGCAAAAACTCAAGGGCAAG
>CAJGDL010000125.1 GCA_904502075.1 uncultured Alistipes sp. | reverse complement strand
CACGCGCCTTGATCGGGCTACCCGAGACCATCATCTCCACCTCGACATTCGGCTCGACATCTAGCGCCAAATTGATCTGCATGCGGCTCGAGGCGTGTGCACCCTCGCGGTTGCGACGCTCAAAGCGACGACGACGCTCGGCCACCAGGTCCGTTGTGTCGAGCTCACGCGGCTGGACGAAGGTCACAAACTCGGCGTTCGAGATATTCGACTTATCCGAAAGGGGCATGAAGAAGGTGGAATTGTTCTCCGTCGAGGCATTCACATTCATGCGAACGCCCATCTTGTCGCCCGAAATCGTGGCCTGTCCCGAGGCGTAGATCTTACCATAGAAGAGGTTGTTGTCCTTGGCCGTGGTGTTGAGTACCAACATCCGCTCGGGGGCCACCCGCAAGCGATAGGAGATGTTCTTGAGCCGGCTGAGGTCGAGCGAGAAGTTGAGTTTTCCGCTGTTCTCCTCCTTGTCGTAGACGGCAACATCCTGCACCTGCAAGACATTCTTCGCCACCTCGACACGCGCTTCGGGAATGCGATACTCGACCTGCGTAAAATCGACCGTGGTGGCCAAATCGCTCGCCTCGATCCAACCATCGAGTTCGGCCTGTCGCTTCACGCCGCGCAATGTAAGATCGGCCATGGCCTCACCTCGCGTGGAAGAGATGACCCCCTTGAGTACGGGATCGAGCAGCGACATAGGAACCTTACCCAAGCGGGCGCGGGCAAAATAGCGACCCTCCGAGGGACGATAGAAACCTCGGATGGCCGTATCACACTTTTGGCGGTCGATGATATACATTGCGGCACGATTCATCTCGAAGTCCCAACGCGAAAGCAGTTGCAACGAGGGGATATGCGTGCGTTCATTGACTATCAGTGAATCGAGATGGATGTCGGCCGAGATTTCTCCCTCGCGCAGCACCGATTTCATGGTAGCCGATCCGTTCGAGATACCCTCTATGTGGTAGCCCATACGCAAAGCAAACTGAGTCAGCGGGGAGATATTGAAATTTCGTAGCTTCAGGTGGATCGAATCCTCTCGGCTGCGCGATGCCACACCCTCCAACAGAAGCTCTTCGCGCGAGTTATAGACCGAGAAACGGTCAATCGAGATACACCCCTTTTCAATCGAAATCTCCTCGGAACGCAGGTTCCAATGGTCGTTGCCGATTGCCAACGACGAGGGGTGGAGTCGCAGTCGATAACGGCGACCCGTATCCAGACGCTCGATGAGGCCCGCCACCCGGAGGTCGGCCTGCAAACGGGCCACCGAATCGAGAAATTCAGCCTCCAAATCATACTTGTTCTGTGCGGCTCCTCCACGGAGGCCCACCTGCTGGAAATGGAGGTTCGAGAGGTAGAGATCGCTGGCCGAGCCTTTGATCTGGAGCGAATCTCCCTCGTTGTGGGCCGAGAGGTCGATGGCCATAGCCAATAGATTCTTACGCTCGATAAAGTCGGAGCGCAGGTTCAGATTCAGCGTGCGAAGCGAGGGGTTGTGTTGCACTTCGAGGATCGTACTATCGGCCACCTCCAACCCCTGGGCAAGGGCATCGGTCAGTGGTGTCATCTTCTTCACACGCACCCACAGCGAGGTTTGATCCTCCTGGGGCGTGAGCAACGAATCACGCTGCAGCGGGGCTCGCTCCGAGTTGTAGAGGTCGGGCAGGAAGGTATGTAACGAGGCGAGCAACGACTCGAAGGCATCTTTATAGCCGCGAGGCGAGGAGAAGAGGGCATCCAGATAGGGCGACTCCAGCTCAATGTCGCGGTGGTTGTCGCGCTTGCGGGCACGCACCGAGAAGAGGTCGCACCGTAGGCGCGTATCGTTATAGCGGTAGTATCCGTTGGAGATCCATGCCATACCCTCCATCTCATTGACCGAAGGGAAGGTTACGCCACCCTTGAGTTGCAGGGCGAGCAGCGAGATCGAGTCGCGCAGATTGAGTCTCATGGCGCGAAGATCGGCACGGCGCACATCGAGCGAGAGATCGTAGCGCGGCACAGCACGGCGCAGGTCGGCTGTGGCATCGAGCGAGAGGTCGGCGATGTGATCCAAAACATGAAGCGATGCTTGGTAGATCTTGCCGGCAATCGTTCCATGGAGTTGCAACGAGTCATACTCTACGCCAGCATAATTCAACTCCGGAACGTCGGAGCGGATATAGATCGAGGGGCCCTCCTTGTTGATCACTCCTTCGGCCGATGCCTGAAGGGTGAGATACTCCAAACGCGGCTGACCGATCAATTCGCCGAGACGGAAACGTCGGGCCGAGAGGTTTCCCTGCAACTCCTTATCGCGCTTGACGCGGTGCATGGCGAAGTCGCCCTCGAGGGTACCGAGCGAGGTGGCCGCCAAGGCCCGGGCCGAAAAGTCGGAAAGCAGGCCCGAGAAGCGACCCGAGAGTTCGAGTTTGCCGACCCGCGAGAGGAGTTGGATCACCCCCTCGGGAAGTTCCTTGCGCAGGATCGCCCTCGACAAGGTACGCGCATCGGCCGCCCGCGTACGCAACGAATGGAGTTTCAGATCGAAACGAGTACGCTCCACACGGGGAAGTCCGCGCATAAAGAGGTCGGCCCGGAGTCGGGAGCCGCCTTCGGTCTCCAGATTCCAGATCTTTCCCGTAAGGGCGGCCACCGTACCACTCACATCGAGGTCGATGTCATGAGCCGCCAGGTGCCAATCTCGAAGGGCCGGGGCAAAGTAGGCTACATCGTCGGTCGTAAGGCTCGAGCGTTCGAACTGCGCCTCCATCGTAACGCGCTCGATAAAGTTTTTATACTCGGTCCAATCGTTTCCCGAGAGGTCGAACGAGGTGAGATTCAACTCCGATTCGGGGGTCCGGATATGGGCTCCGGCCAAGGCGATACGACCCGGACCAATGAAGAGATGGCCCGAGAGTTCCTCGATATGAAATCCCGTCTGCTCGGTGGCCGAGAGGTGTTCGAGCACACCCGAGATCTCGCCCGCCGTGATCGAAAACTCCTCCAAGCGCCCCCACATATCCTGCAGACGCATATCGGCCCAGTCGATACCGTAATCATGGCGGCGCGGAGCGTTGCGCTTGAGCCAAAACTCCACCCCTTCGAAGTCGATCTGGCGGAATAAAAGATTGAGCCGTTTTTTCTTTTCACGCGGCTCCTTGCGGCGCATCGAATCGACCACCTCCTTAACATTCATCACCCCGCGCGAACTCTCCCGCAGGTGGAACTTGGCATCACGCAGCAGCACCTCATCAAAGACAAAATCAGCGGAGAGAATCCCCAGACGGGCGATCGAAGCCTCGGCCTGCGAGGCATAAAGCAGGGTGTCGCGATCGAAATCCTCGACATAGAAGCCCTCCACCTCCAAGCGGTTGAAGAAACCGATCTTCAGCCGATCGACCGAAACCGTGGTTCCCAACTTTTCGCTCGCCAAGAGCGCGACTCGCTCCACCACACGGCTCTGCACCCCATCCAAATGAAGGAGTAGAGCGGCTAATAAAGGCAAAAATATCGCAACGAGCAGCAGCGTTGAGATCACCTTTACCAATATTTTTATACCTTTGCGCATGAAACGGGTCGTTATAATTGGCAAAGATAGCAAAAAATAGACATTTTCACCATTTTTTTGCCCCGTTTTTAACTATTTTATAGTTAAACCAGCAACGATTTAACACAAAGGCTCGACGAAGCCACCCATAAAGAGTAAGAAAACATGGATATTACCATCTTAGGCATCGAATCTTCGTGCGACGACACCTCGGCGGCCGTAATCCGCAACAACGTGCTGCTATCGAACGTGATCGCCTCACAAGCCGTACACATCAAATACGGAGGTGTGATCCCCGAACTCGCCTCACGCGCCCATCAGCAGAACATCGTGCCGGTGATTGACACCGCCCTCAAAGAGGCCGGAATCACGGCCGACAAATTGGATGCCATCGCCTTCACACGCGGCCCCGGCCTGTTGGGGTCGCTCATGGTGGGCGTATCGTTTGCCAAGGGACTCTCGATCGCCCACAACAGCCCGATGGT
>CAJGDL010000124.1 GCA_904502075.1 uncultured Alistipes sp. | reverse complement strand
CGAGGTCTCGCGGTAGGGCGAGTCGGTACCCGACACGTCGTGGTGGTCGCGACCCAGCACCACGGGAGCCGACAACTCCCCGCGCTTCAGGGCCTCGTTGAAGGCCAGGGCGATCTTCGTGCGGCCCTCGCTGTCGGCGTAGAGGATACGCGCCTGCGAGCCTACGACCAGCTTGTTCTTCTGTGCCTCCTTGATCCAGTGGATGTTGTCGTCGAGCTGTCCGGCAATCTCCTGGGGGGCCGTCTTGCGGATCTCCTCCAGCACCTCGGTGGCCAGGCGGTCGGTCGTGGCCAGATCCTCGGGCGTACACGAGGTACATACCCAACGGAAGGGGCCGAAGCCGTAGTCGAAGAACATCGGGCCCATGATATCCTGCACATAGGAGGGGTAGCGGAAACGCTTGCCATCGGCGGCCATCACCTCGGCACCGGCACGCGAAGCCTCCAGCAGGAAGGCGTTGCCGTAGTCGAAGAAGTACATGCCGCGGTCGGCCAACTTATTGATGGCGGCCGCCTGGCGACGCAACGAAGCCTGCACACGGCGCTTGAACTCCTCGGGATCCTCGGCCATCATGCGGTTCGACTCCTCGTAGCTCAGCCCCACGGGGTAGTAACCACCGGCCCAGGGGTTGTGCAGCGAGGTCTGATCCGAGCCTAGTTCTACGGTCATCTCCTCCTCGGCCAAACGCTCCCAGAGGTCGACCACATTACCCTGGTAGGCAAACGATACGGCCTCCTTGGTGGCGCAGGCCTGCTTTACGCGGGGCAGCAACTCGTCGAGCGAGGTGTAGACCTCATCGACCCAACCCTGCGAGTGGCGCTTTGCTACGGCGTGGGGATTCACCTCGGCGGTGATGCTCACCACACCCGAGATCACTCCCGCCTTGGGTTGGGCACCCGACATACCACCCAAACCGGCCGTTACGAACAACATGCCACGGATATCCTTCTCCCCGGGTTTCAGTCGTTTGCGGGCGGCATTGAGCACGGTGATCGTCGTACCGTGAACGATGCCCTGCGGGCCGATATACATATAGGAGCCGGCCGTCATCTGACCGTACTGCGACACGCCCAGGGCGTTGAAGCGCTCCCAATCGTCGGGCTTCGAGTAGTTGGGGATCACCATACCGTTCGTCACGATCACGCGCGGTGCATCGGGGTGCGAGGGGAATAAGCCCATCGGGTGGCCCGAGTACATCACCAGGGTCTGCTCGTCGGTCATCTGCGAGAGGTACTGCATGGCCAGGCGATACTGCGCCCAGTTCTGGAAGACGGCACCGTTGCCGCCGTAGGTGATCAGTTCGTGGGGGTGCTGTGCCACGGCGTAGTCCAGGTTGTTCTGGATCATCATCATGATGGCGGCCGCCTGGCGCGAGCGGTGGGGGTAGTCATCGATGTTGCGGGCCTTCATCTCGTAGTCGGGACGCAGGCGGTACATATAGATGCGACCATACTCCTTGAGCTCCTCGGCAAACTCCTTGGCCAACTCAGCATGGTGCTTCTCGGGGAAGTAGCGCAGGGCATTCTTCAGGGCCAGAACGCACTCCTCATCCGAGAGGATCTCCTTGCGGCGCGGGGCATGGTTCACCGTGGTGTCATAGGGCTTCGGAGCGGGCAGCTGATCGGGAATGCCCGCTACGATATCTTTTCTAAACTGCTCCAAAGTCATAGTATCTATTGGCTTTATGGGGTTTTGTTATTTGATTTTCGACTCTACGATCTCCAGGATCTCGGCCTCCTCCTTGTTGGCGGCAGCCACCAGGGCCTCGGCCTCGGCTACGAGTTTCTCGGCCGTCTCGCGATCCTTCAGACCGGCGGCGTTGATCTTCACATTCAGGGCGGCACCCATCACGGCCGAGCGGATGGCCAAGGCACCCACACCGGCATCGGTTACCGAGTTGGGGTTACCCTCCTGGGCCATAGCACGCACGATCTCGAAGGCCTTGTAGGCGGTCTTCACGGTGCGCAAGGGAACCTCCGTAGCGTAGAGCGTGGCGGTCTCCATGGCGGCGGCGCGGGCGGCCTTCTCCTCGTCGGTCGACTTGGGCATGGCAAAGACATCCATGATCTTGTTGAAGGCGTTCGTATCCTCGTCCACGAGCCACAGCATCTCGTTCATCAGCGCCTGACCCTTGTCAGCCCAATCCGAGAACTCCTTCCAACGCTCGTCCCAACCGGCCTTGTGCGACGAGAGGTTGGCCACCATCGTACCCAGAGCAGCACCCAGGGCACCCATGTAGGCCGAGATCGAACCACCACCCGGGGCGGGCGACTCGCTGGCCGTCTCCACGGCAAAGCCCGTGCAGGTCAGATCCACCAGACCGGGCTTCTTGTTCTCGGCCTCCAGGAGGTACTCGATCACCTTCTCCTCGGGGTTGAAGGGCTTCAGGTCGTCCAGACCCATCGACTTGATGGCCATGCGGATGATCTCCGACTCGGCGATACCGGTCGAACGCTGCTGCTTCTCGAGGAAGTAGCGACCCGCCTCGATGAGGGCTCGCTTCGGAATCAGACCCACGATCTCGGTACCCGTCACGCGCAGACCACGGGCCTGGGCGGCACGGCACACCTCGTCGAAGGCCACATGCAGGGGCGTAACGGAGATGTTGGTGATGTTCATCGAGACCTGGGCGATCTGATACTCGTCGATGTACCAACCGATCGCCTTGCAGGCCTTCAGCGTACCGGGCTTCATGATCGTCTTGCCGTTCTCGTCCTTGAGGATCTTGCCCGTGATGGGGTTGCCCTCGCGCATCGGACGGCCCTTCTCGCGCACATCGAAAGCGATGGCGTTGGCGCGGCGTGTCGAGGTGGTATTGAGGTTGTAGTTGACGGCAATCAGGAAGTCGCGGGCACCCACAGCCGTGGCACCCGTGCGGGCTACCCCCTCGTCGAAGGGACGGGCTCCGAAGTCGGGAGCCTCGGCACCCACCATGCGCTCGGGCAGCGCCTCGTACTCACCGCGACGGCACACGGCCAGGTTGCGACGCTCGGGGGTGAAGGCGGCAGCCTCGTAGGCATAGACCGGAATCTGCAACTCCTCGCCGATGCGCTTACCCAACTGACGGGCCAGCTCGGCGCACTCCTCCAGCGTGATGCCGGCGATAGGGATCAGCGGGCAGACATCCGTAGCACCCATGCGGGGGTGGGCACCCTTGTGGCCGCGCATGTCGATCAACTCGGCGGCCTTCTTCACGCCCTGGAAGGCGGCCTCGAGGACGGCCTCGGGCTCGCCCACAAAGGTTACCACCGTGCGGTTGGTGGCCTCACCCGGATCCACGTCCAGAAGTTTTACACCCTTGACGGCCGTAATGGCTGCCGTAATACGATCAATGACCGAGCGGTCGCGGCCCTCGCTGAAGTTGGGCACACATTCAATAATTCTTTTCATGAGATTTGTGTATTAAAGTTTTAAGTTTTTGTTTTGCGGTTTTAGCCTTCAAATATAGTAAAAAAAATCGCAATTCACAATTCGTAAACCACAATTTTTAATTTTACCCCCATTCGCGATGATAATTCGAGAGGTAAAATTATTTTCGTTCTCCTTACCGGACGGTAAAGCAAGGCCTGGTTAAGGATAATCGGGGGATTTATGTGCGTCAAATAATTTCTGTATCTCGGCCTCTATTCCCCCTCAAGCCTCCCATGCTCTATAAATAATTTTGAATTTTGAACTGCGGTGCCAGCCGAGAGCAGAGCCATGCCGAGCATGGGCTATGCCGAGGCGCCGCAGTAGAAAAGAAATTTTTTCTTTTCTTAATTCTGAATTCTGAATTATTTTGTATCTTTGCCCGTTGAAAATGAAAAAACCGGAAAAAGAAAAGTTCTAAAGATATGTTAAGCAGACGTTTGTTGCGCATCAAGGCCCTCAAGGCCCTCTATGCCCACCTGAAAACCGAGGCCGACAGCATGATGGTCTCCGAGAAGTCGATGATGGCCTCTATTGACAAGGCTTATGACCTCTACTTCCAAATGCTCGCCCTGCCCGCCGAGTTGGTACGCTATGCCGAGAGCCGCCAGGAACT
>CAJGDL010000123.1 GCA_904502075.1 uncultured Alistipes sp. | reverse complement strand
TTGTTCACCCACAAGCCGAAACCTGCCAAGGTCGAGGTGATGGTGGGTACCGAGAAGGCTACCGACTCCAGCGGCGTGTAGCCCCAAGGCTCGTAGTAGGAGGGGAATACCGTTAGATCCATACCCACGAGCAACTCGTAGTAGTTCTTATTGAAGATGCCGTCGGCCTTATTTAAATAGGTGGGGACAAAGATCACCTTCACCTTCGAGTCAGCCGACGAAAGGATGCTGTTGTCGATAGCGAGCGAGATCTGATCCCAGGTCTGGTTCGACAGGTAGTGGGTCGAGTGCTTGTACTGTGCGGGATCGATCGGCTTCTTCTTGTCGGCCAGGTGAGCCTGCAGATCGGTGCGAGCACCGTTGTTGGCGGCAGGTACCGTTACATAGGCCAGGATCTCGCGATCGAGCGACTCCGACATAGCCAACTGCTTGAGCGACTCGAAGAAGAGGTCCAAGCCCTTGTTGCGGAACTCATAGCGACCCGAGGTGCCGACAATCAGAGGATCGGTCTCGAACTTGGTACCCAGGCAGGCCTCGGCCACCGAAATCATTGCCTTGCGGGCCTCCTTGCGCTTCTGATCGTACTCCTTGCCGGTCCAAACAAAATCGTTCTCAAAACCATTGGGCGTTACACACGTTACCTCGCGGCCCAGCAGGAACTTGCACTCGTTGGCCGTGATGTCGCTCACCGTGAGGAAAGCATCGTGGTACGAAGCGGCCATCTTCTCGATCGAGTGCTTGGCCATTACGTTGAACTGGCGAGCCAGCTCGTCAGCGTTGAACTTCTCCAGGTCGTTGTACAGAGGCAGGCGGTTGCCGGCGATGCAGCGACCCATCACCGTGGCGTGCGTCGTGAAGAGCGTAGCCACATAGGGCGAGTGCTGACGCAGGTAGAGACCACCGGCGGCGGTCATCCACTCGTGGAAGTGGGCAGCCACCTTATCGGTCGATGCGCAGAAGTTATCTACATAGGAGGAGATCACCATACCGGCGGCGTAGCCGAAGAGTACGGGCTCCACATAGTCCCACTGACCCGAAAGCGAGTCCACATGATAAGTATCCCACAGCTCCTTCAAGATCTGATCCTTCTTGGGGAAGAGCGAGGTGAAGTCCACCAGGATAGCAACCGGATTGCCGTTAATCTTCCAACGTCCCACGCGGATACGGATACCCTCGTGGTAGAGGTTCTGACGCCAAGCCTTCAGCAGCTCGATATCCTCCTCAAATTCGGGGTTTACCCCCTCGTGCGAAAAGTCGGGACCGATCAACATGTAGCGGTCGCCAAGTTTCTTCGTGGTAGTCAGGGCTTTGGTCGAGATCACGGTATGAATACCGCCGACCTTGTTGCATACCTCCCAGCTGGCTTCGAATAAGTAGTCGGGAGAGAGTTTTGCAGTCGTCATAATCTTTTTATTTACACGTATTTACAACTATTTTCTCTATTGTTTTTCAACCTAACGGGCATACAATAAGCCGGCGCAAAGGTAACATTTATTTATCGAACAACCAATTTTTTTAAGAATTTTATTAACTACTTTATCAACAGAGCCATAAAACTTTGCATAAAAGTTTACTCCCCGGGCTCAAAAAGCATTCCGATCAGGTGATCCGAGAGCAGAAAACGCTCGGCCGGAATTTTCAGACCCTTGGGTGTAGAGCTCAGCAACCTTTGAAGGAGAAGCGGCTCGGCCTCTTTTTCAATTCGCGCTACCGCCTCGGGGCCGAATTGCTCACCCATCTCCCGGAACGAAATCCCCTCCGCCGTGCGCAGATGGGTCATCAGGTACTCGTTGAGCCGATCGCGCTCGGTGAGCAACTCCTGCTCGAAGCGAAACTCCCCCCCCGAGGCATAACTCTCCACCGTATCGAGCGACCAACGGCGCGAGCGGCCGTCGAACGAGTGGGCCGCAGGGCCAATACCAAGGTACTCGCGCCCCTGCCAATAGGCCGAGTTGTGCCGAGCCCGAAAGCCCGGGCGGGCATAGTTCGAGATCTCGTAGTGGTCGTAACCGGCCCGGGTCAGCGTTTCATGGACGAGGGCGTACTCCCGCTCGCTGATCGACTCCTCGACAGCGCACAACTCGCCTCGCGCCTCCTTGCGTCCGAGGGCCGTATCGGGCTCGATGGTCAGGTGGTAGGCCGAAATATGCTCCGGCTCAAGGGCCAAGACCCGCTCCAGGTTGCGCCGCAACACCTCTTCTCCAAATCCGGGGACTCCGAAGATCAGGTCGAGCGTCAGGTTCTCGAAACCTGCGGCTCGCGCCTCACGCACCGCCTCTTCGGCCCGCTGGGCCGTATGGCGGCGGTTCATCCAGCGAAGCTCCTCGTCATCAAAGGATTGCACACCGATCGACAAGCGATTGAAGCCTGCCTTGCGCAGCCCCTCGAGGTAGGATCTGGTCAGGTCATCGGGGTTGGCCTCCAAGGTTACCTCCCCCAAATGCGAACAATCGAAAAGTTCCTCCACCCGCCTCTTCAAGCCGGCAAGCTGCTCCACCGAGAGCAACGACGGGGTACCCCCTCCGAAATAGAGGGTCTCGATCCGTTGGTCACGCAGATAGCCCCTACGCTCCGAGAGCTCACGGTGCATCGCCGCAACCACCTCCTCCAAATAGGAGAGGCGCACCGACTTGTAGAAATCGCAATAGGCGCACAAGCGCTTGCAAAAGGGGATATGGATATAAACACCTGCCATTTAACTCATTCGGCCGAAATAGAGTCAGCCAATTGCAAAATTGTAAAAAAAGTTTCGGATTCACAAGATTTTGGGGATGAATGGTAAAAATAGCGGGACTAACCGCCGTAAGCACCGGATGAGCACCACACCACAGGGCGGTCTTCGGCAACCAAAAGCGAGATCTCGCCCCCGAATCGGGCAAACTAAATGGCTATAAATGAGGGTTATGAGCCCATAGAAAAAAATAATTAAAAAAATTTAAGAAATTTTGTGTTATTTATTTCACAATACCAAAAGTTTTCTTACCTTTGCCTCGTGAAAAAGTGGGTTTCGGTATAGGGCTTGCACACTTCGTCGCAGACAACACGAAGCCGAGATCCGCAAGGTTGGATTAGAAAAGGTTAAAGAACAACAAAATAAGCAACTTTAAAAATCGAAAACTATGGCTAAGATTGATTTGAAGAAGTACGGCATCAAGGGGGTAACCGAGGTGGTTTACAACCCTTCGTACGATGAGCTCTATCGCGAGGAGACCAAGAAAGGTCTGCGCGGTTTTGAGAAGGGTCAGCTGACTGAGATGGACGCCGTAAACGTAATGACGGGTGTCTACACGGGTCGCTCGCCCAAGGATAAGTTCTTTGTGATGGACGAGACCACGAAGGATACGATCTGGTGGACCTCCGACGAGTACAAGAACGACAACAAGCCCGTTACCAAGAAGGCTTGGAAGGAGCTGAAGAAGATCGCTTCGGAGGAACTCTCGAACAAGAAGCTCTATGTAGTGGATACCTTCTGCGGTGCCAACGAGAACACCCGTCTGAAGATCCGCTTCATCATGGAGGTAGCCTGGCAGGCTCACTTCGTGAAGAACATGTTCATCCGCCCCACCGATGCCGAGCTCGAGAACTACGGTGAGCCCGACTTCGTGGTATTGAACGCTTCGAAGGCCAAGGTGAAGAACTACAAGGAGCTGGGTCTGAACTCGGAGACGGCTGTTGTATTCAACCTCACCGAGAAGATGCAGGTAATCATCAACACCTGGTATGGTGGTGAGATGAAGAAGGGTATGTTCTCGATGATGAACTACTACCTCCCATTGCAGGGTATCGCTTCGATGCACTGCTCGGCCAACACCAACGAGAAGGGCGAGACCGCTATCTTCTTTGGTCTGTCGGGTACCGGCAAAACCACCCTTTCGACCGACCCCAAACGCCAGCTTATCGGTGACGACGAGCACGGCTGGGACGACGAGGGCGTATTCAACTTCGAGGGCGGCTGCTACGCAAAGGTTATCAACCTCGACAAGGAGAGCGAGCCCGATATCTGGAACGCTATCCGTCGTGACGCACTTCTGGAGAATGTTACCGTAGATGCAGAGGGCCACTGCGACTTCGCAGACAAGAGCGTGACCGAGAACACTCGCGTTTCGTACCCCATCTACCACATCAACAACATCGTTAAGCCCATCTCGAAGGCTCCCGCTGCAAAGAAGGTTATCTTCCTTT
>CAJGDL010000122.1 GCA_904502075.1 uncultured Alistipes sp. | reverse complement strand
AGCAGCTGCAAAAACTCAAGGGCAAGATGGCTATTGGCCATGTGCGCTATGCAACCGCGGGTGGCGGTGGCGAGGAGAATATCCAGCCCTTCCTCTTCCACCACAATTCAGGCAACTTTGCCCTGGCCCATAACGGAAATATTGTCAATGCCCACCTCCTGAAGCGCTATCTGGAGGATCGTGGCAGCCTGTTCCAATCCACCTCGGATAGTGAGGTGTTGGCTCACCTGATCAAGAAGGAGACGCGCAAGCCGAATTGCCCGCGCATCCACTCGATCATGGATGCCTTGAATATGATGGAGGGGGCCTTTGCCTTCCTGATCATGACCCAGAACCGTATCTACGCGTGTCGCGATAAGTATGGTCTGCGCCCCTTGTCGATCGCCAAGCTCGGGGAGGGCTATGTGATCAGCTCGGAGACATGCGCCTTCGATACGATCGGTGCGGAGTTTATCCGCGATGTGGAGCCCGGCGAGATCGTCACGATTGACCACCACGGCATCCGCAGCCAACACTACTCGCAGTTCAAGCGCCACCTGATGTGTGCCATGGAGTATATCTACTTTGCCCGCCCCGACAGCGACATCGAGGGGTGCAACGTCCACTCCTACCGCAAGGAATCGGGCCGCTTGCTGTGGCAGGAGGCTCCGGCCGATGTGGATATCGTAATCGGAGTGCCCGATTCGAGCCTCAGCGCCGCGAGCGGTTACAGCGAGGCGAGCGGCATTCCCTACGAGATGGGCCTTATTAAAAATAAGTATATCGGTCGCACCTTCATCCAACCCTCGCAGGAGATGCGTGAGAAGGGTGTGCGCATGAAGCTCTCGGCGGTGAAGAGTATCGTGCAGGGCAAGCGCGTGGCGCTGATCGACGACTCGATTGTGCGTGGTACGACCTCGCGCCGCATTATCAAGATGTTGCGCGAGGCGGGAGCCATGGAGGTGCATGTGCGTATTGCCTCGCCTCCGTTCATCGGCCCCTGCTTCTATGGCGTGGATGTCGCCTCGCTCGAGGAGCTGGCTTGTGCCCACAACACGGTGGAGGAGCTGCGCGTGAAGCTCGATGCCGATTCGCTGGCCTACCTCTCCACGGAGTCGCTCTTGAAGGCCGGTAAGCGTTCGGAGTTGTGCATGGCTTGCTTCACGCGTCGCTATCCGACCGATCTGTATGACGAGACGATGGCCGAGTTGCTGAAGAAGTGTTAGGCCGATTCGTCGTAGAAAAAAGAAGTGAAAAAATTAGAAAAACGAGATAAGAATAGAAGATTATGGCAAAGACTTATGAACAGGCGGGGGTAAACCTCGAGGCAGGTTACGAGGTGGTGCGTCGCATCAAGAAGCACGTCTCCTCGACCAATCGTTTGGGAGTGATGGGTAACATCGGCGCCTTCGGCGGCATGTTCGACCTCTCGGCACTGAAGATCGAAGAGCCCGTATTGGTAAGCGGTACGGACGGTGTGGGCACGAAGCTCAAGCTCGCCTTTGCAATGGATAAGCACGATACGATCGGTATCGATGCCGTGGCCATGTGTGTGAACGATGTGCTGGCCCAGGGTGCCGAGCCGCTGTTGTTCCTGGACTATGTGGCCGTGGGACACAACGAACCCTATAAGATCGAGGCGATCGTGGCCGGTGTGGCCGAGGGTTGCCGTCAGGCCGGCTGTGCGCTGGTGGGTGGCGAGACGGCCGAGATGCCGGGTATGTACGGCGATGGCGAGTACGATATCGCCGGCTTTACCTGTGGTGTGGTGGAGAAGAAGCGTCTGATCGACGGTTCGAAGGTGAAGGTGGGCGATGTGCTCATCGGTATCGCCTCGAGCGGAGTTCACTCGAACGGCTTCTCGCTTGTGCGCAAGATTGTGTCGGATGCCGGCCTGAATCTCAAGGAGGCTTACGAGGAGCTGGGCAACCAGCTGCTTGGCGAGGTGCTCTTGACCCCGACGCGCATCTATGTAAAGCAGGTGCTGGAGGTGATTCGCCGGTGCGATGTGCACGGCATCAGTCACATTACGGGTGGTGGTTTTGATGAGAATATTCCCCGCATCCTCAAGGAGGGTCAGGGTGTCGAGGTCGAGGAGGGCTCGTGGGAGATCCTTCCCGTCTTCCGCTTCCTGGAGAAGTATGGCAAGGTGGCCCACCGCGAGATGTTCAACATCTTCAACATGGGTGTCGGTATGGTGATCGCCCTGGACGAGAGCGAGGCCGAGCAGGCCATCAAACTCTTGACGGATGCCGGCGAGAAGGCCACCGTCATCGGTCGCGTAGTCGAGGGCGAGGGTGTAACCATCAAGTAGTCGAAGGATGAAACGCATTGCCATTTTTGCCAGTGGATCGGGGACCAACTTCCAGGCCCTGGCCGAAGCGTGCCAAAAAGGAGAGATTGCTGCCGAGGTGGTGGTGATGATCTCGGATCGCCCCTCGGCCAAGGTCAATGAGCGTGCCGATCGGTTGGGCATTCCCCGATGGAGCCACTCGATCAAGGAGTTCGAGGATAAGGCCGCCTGGGAGCGTGCCGTGATGGCGGTACTTGAGGAGAAGCAGGTCGATTTGGTCTGCCTGGCGGGTTATATGCGCATCCTGGGGGATGAAATTATTAGGGCCTACGAGAACCGCATGATCAATATCCACCCCTCGTTGCTGCCCGCCTTCAAGGGGGCGCATGCCATTGAGGATGCCTTCCGCTACGGGGTGAAGGTCTACGGCGTGACGGTTCATTATGTGAACGCCGAGTTGGATGGGGGCAAGATCATCGCTCAGCGCTCGTTCCCCTACGAGGGCAACGATATTGAGGAGCTCGAGGCGATGATCCACTCGACGGAGTACCCGTTGTATATCGATACGGTTCGAAAACTTTGCGAGTGTTAAAAGTTGGGCCTCTGCAAAGAGAAGAGTCGAATATCGGTACGAAGACCCTAAATCGTAATTTGTGAATTGTGAATTGAGAATTGAAAAATATGCGTGCATTAGTTAGTGTAAGCGATAAGCGGGGCGTTGTGGAGTTCGCCCAGAACCTTCGCCGTTTGGGCTGGGAGGTGATTGCCACCGGAGGTACGATGAAACTCCTCAAAGAGAGTGGTGTGGAGGTGATCAACATCAGCGATGTGACGGGCTTCCCTGAGATTTGTGATGGTCGTGTGAAGACCCTGCACCCCAAGGTGCATGGCGGTCTCTTGGCCCGTCGCGACGACGAGAACCATACGGCGGCCCTCAAGGAGAATGCCATCGAGTATATCGACCTGGTTTGTGTGAACCTCTATCCCTTCCGTGAGACGATCTCGAAGCCCGATGTGACGATGGAGGATGCCATCGAGAATATCGACATCGGCGGCCCCTCGATGTTGCGCTCGGCGGCCAAGAACTACCGCGATGTGACGGTGGTATGCCACCCCGAGGACTATGCTCAAATCATTTCGGAGATCGAGGCCGAGGGAAATACGAAGCCCGAGACCCGTTTGGAGCTCTCGGCCAAGGCCTATACCCATACGGCACAGTACGATGCGATGATTGCCACCTATATGCGCAAGGCAGCCGGCTTGAATGAGAAACTCTTCCTGGAGTTCGACCTCGTGCAGTCGCTGCGCTATGGTGAGAATCCCCACCAGCAGGCCAACTTCTACCGCTCGCAGGAGGAGGTGAGCTACTCGCTCGCCACGGCTCGCCAGCTTAATGGCAAGGAGCTCTCCTACAACAACATCCAGGATGCCAATGCCGCCCTGCAGATCGTGCGCGAGTTCGATGAGCCCTTCTGTGTGGGCCTCAAGCACATGAACCCCTGCGGAGCCGCTGTGGGCAAGGATGGTGTGGAGGCTTGGAAGAAGGCCTATGAGGCCGACACGGTTTCGATCTTTGGCGGTATCGTGGCCACGAACTGCGAGGTAACCCGCGAGATGGCCGAGTTGATGAAGCCGATCTTCCTGGAGATTATCATGGCCCCCAAGTTTACGGACGAGGCCTTGGAGGTGCTCTGCACGAAGAAGAACCTGCGCCTGCTAGAGGTGAAGATGGAGCGCGACGGCAAGACCCCGCAGCAGTATGTGAGCGTAAACGGTGGCCTGCTGGTGCAACAACTCGACATTACGACCAAGGCGGTAGAGGATGCCGAGTGTAAGACGGTGAAGCGCCCCACGACCGAAGAGTCGAAAGATCTCTCGTTTGGCTGGCGTATCGTGAAGCATGTGAAGTCCAATGCCATCGTGGCCGTGAAGGGCGGACAGACCCTGGGCGTAGGTGCCGGTCAGATGAATCGCATCGGTTCGGCCGAGATCGCCCTGAATCAGGCCAACGAAAAGGGGGTGAAGGAGGGTATTGT
>CAJGDL010000121.1 GCA_904502075.1 uncultured Alistipes sp. | reverse complement strand
TATCCAAGGCATTTTTGTGCTGGGTAAAAGTGTTAAAAAAGATCAAAAACGATGCAATTGCGAGGGAAATTGCGAGTGGTTCGATAAAATTGGGAGAAGGGGTGTGCTATTTTTGGGTCTTGGGGGGCCTTTTGCCGTCGCTATGGGGGGGTAAAATGAAGGCGGGCGGATCGGTGATTTGAACGATCCCCCCGCCTTTTTCTCTGCTGCGAATTATCGAATCGAATTCATGCGGATTGAAGCCTTTACGAGGGCCAAGGCGCGGATGCGCTCCATAGCAATCTCCTTGTCCGCGTGGTGGGGGTTCTGACTCACGAGCTTCACGAAGCCTTCGCGCTCAGACTTTTGGATGTATTTCACGGTGATGTACTCCTCGCCGTCGATGTCGATCGAGAGCAGATACATGTCGCCCCAGAAGATGTCGCCCAAGTCCGAGAGTTGCTTGTAGAGGACGATGTCGCCACTCTTCAGAAGCGGGTACATCGAGTCGCCCACCACATAGATCGCACCGTCGCACTTCGGGAGGTTGGGAATGTGGATGTAGTTCACGGGTTTGTTCTGCTCGCGGTCGGTGAACAAGGGGACCAGCCCCGCCGTGCCCTCCACCGAGTAGAGGGGTACGCTTTGCAGCGGCAACGAGTTGTCGGTGCGGTGGCGGAAGGCCTGCAGGTCGGGTTCAGCATTGAACATTTGTCCGCGCCCTGTCTCCAGGAAATCGGGGTTTACGTTCAATTCTTGAACCAAGATGTTTTTGTTGCGTGTGGTCAGCGAGGCTCGCCCTGTCTCGATCATCGAGAGGGCCGCCTTTCCGATCCCAAGTCGCTCTGCAAGTTGCTGTTGCGTCATTTTAAGCTCTTTGCGCAGTTGTTTGATCCAATCGCCTTTCATCCTCCTATCAGAAAATTTTATGATAAATAATTTACTTTTCGAGTATCAAAATACAATGGTTGAATATATCTTTGTACCGACAAAGGTAAGTAATTCGCTGAACAAAAACAAATTTTTTGGGTAAAAATATTTAACTGCAATGATTTATTCTATTTCAACTCAACTTTACGAGCAGGTGGCCGACGCGCTGTTGGAGGCGATCGGTGACCGCTGCTATTTTTCGGGGGCTGTGGAGCTCACCTCGGAGGAGGGGGTGGTGTGCCGTCTGGTGACCTCGTGTGTGATCTATCGTACCCCCTCCGAGATGCCCGAGGGCGAGGGGAGCCGCGTGCGCTCGGTAATCCCCGTCTGGTGGGAGTTTCACACGGCTTGCGCCGCAGGGGTGTTGGACAATGACTTTTCGTTTCGTGAACTTCATCTTGAGGAGCTGGCGTAGTATGGGGGTGTCGTTTGAAGATTTTGTTCGTGAGGTCTATCCCTTTGTGGAGATGACCCCCTTTCACCGCACCTACTATCGCCTGCTGGAGGCCTTTGCTCGGGGGCGCGTGCGGAAACTGATCGTTACCATGCCTCCACAGCATGGCAAGAGCCTGGGGGCGACGACCCTCTTGCCTGCCTACCTTTTGGGGCTCGACCCCGACCAGCGGGTGGCGATCGCCTCCTATTCGGCCTCTTTGGCTTCGCGCTTTAACCGCCGCGTGCAGCGGATCATCGACTCCGCGGAGTATGCTGCCCTCTTTCCCGAGACGCGTCTGAAGCAGGGGAGCAAGCCGGTGGGTTACATCCGCACGGCCGACGAGGCCGAGGTGGTGGGTCACCAGGGGTCGATCCTTTCGGTGGGTCGCGAGGGGTCGCTGACGGGCAACCGGGTCGATTGTTTTCTTCTCGATGACCTCTATAAAGATGCCATGGAGGCCAATTCGCCCCTGATCCGCGAGAATTGTTGGGAGTGGTACACCTCGGTGGTGAAGACCCGTATGCACAACGCTTCGCGCGAATTGATTGTCTTCACGCGATGGCACGAGGAGGATCTCATCGGCACCCTCTCGAAGTTGGAGCCGGTGGTGCCATTTCGCTCCTGGTCGCAACTCGATCATCTCCCGGACGAGGGGTGGCTGTTGCTGAATTTCGAGGCGATTCAGCGTGCCGAGCCCTCGGAGGTCGATCCGCGCCGAGTGGGGGAGGCCTTGTGGCCCGAACGTCACTCGGTGGAGTTGCTCGAGGCGAAGCGGAGGCTCGACCCCGTGCGTTTCGAGTGTATGTACCAGGGGCACCCTTCGGTGGCCGAGGGGCTCCTCTATGGCGACCATTTTCAGACCTACGAGGAGTTGCCTCGCGAGGTGGTGCGGCGGGCAAACTATACCGACACGGCCGATGCGGGTGACGACTACCTCTGCTCGGTGAGCTATGCCGTAGACCTCGACGGGGTGATCTATGTAACGGATGTGGTCTATACGCGCGAGCCGATGGAACTCACCGAGCGGATGGTGGCCGAGATGTGGCAACGCAGCGACACCCGTACCGCCCTGGTTGAGAGCAACAACGGCGGCCGAGGTTTTGCCCGTGCCGTGCAGCGATTGGCTCCGCGTGTGAAGGTGGAGTGGTTTCATCAATCCGACAACAAGGAGGCGCGCATCCTCTCGCATGCGGCCACGGTGCTCCACAACCTGCGCCTGCCCGCCCAGTGGCGACAACTTTGGCCCGACCTGCATGCCCACCTGACGACCTACCGCCGACAGTTTCGCGCCAATCGCTGGCACGATGCGGCCGATGTGCTGACTGGAATCGTCGAGCACGAAATCACCCGCCCGAAGAGCCGCCCCAAGGTTCGGTTTATAAAATAATTAGGGATTAGGAGTTTTCTTAATACCCCTAATCACTCTAATCTCCCTACGGCCCTCGATCGAATATGAAACAAAAAACGAAAAAAAGCACAATTTAGTGGACAATGTAGTCCAAAATACGCTATCTTTGCGCCCTGGATCGGAGGGGGCTTCCGAGGAGAGAATCGCCACTCGATCTTTTATTTTTTTAAGTTTTTTTAATATACACTAAGACGTATGAAATCACTGAAAATCGGTGACCTGCTGGCCCGCATACCCATCGTTCAGGGCGGCATGGGAGTTGGCATCTCGCTTTCGGGCTTGGCTTCGGCCGTGGCCAATGAGGGGGGTGTTGGCGTAATTTCGGCTGCCGGATTGGGGCTGATCTACAAAGAGGACTCCATGGATTATTGCGAAGCGGCTATCCATGGGCTCAAACAGGAGTTGCGCAAGGCGCGCGAAGCCACAAAGGGAATTGTGGGGGTCAATGTGATGGTGGCCATGAATAACTTTGCCGACATGGTGAAGACGGCGATCCAGGAGGGAGCCGACATCATCTTCTCGGGAGCCGGTCTGCCGCTCAACCTCCCTTCGTTCCTGACCGAGGGGGCCAAGACGAAGTTGGCTCCTATTGTCTCGTCGGCGCGTGCCGCCAAACTCTTGTGCGAGAAGTGGCTCGCCAACTACAACCACATCCCCGATGCCATCGTGGTCGAGGGGCCCAAGGCGGGAGGCCACCTGGGCTATAAGGCCGACCAGCTGACGGACGAGGAGTATGCGCTCGAGAGCATCCTGCCCGAGGTGGTGAAGGAGGTGCGCTTGTTCGAGCGCGAGCACGACTGCCACATTCCGGTCATCGCCGCCGGTGGCATCTATACAGGCGAGGATATTTATCGCATCATGCAGCTTGGGGCTGACGGCGTACAGATGGGAACGCGCTTCGTCACGACCGAGGAGTGTGATGCAGACCCTGCCTTCAAGCAGAGTTACATTCAGGCCAAGCGCGAGGATATTCAGATCATCCAATCGCCTGTGGGAATGCCCGGGCGGGCGATCCGAAGCCCCTTCCTCGACCAGGTGAAGGAGGGGTTGAAACGACCCAAAGTATGCGCCTTCAACTGCATCAAGACCTGCGACATCTCGCGCTCGCCTTACTGTATTATGCTGGCCCTTTTCAATGCCTTCAAAGGGCGTTTGGAGCATGGCTATGCCTTTGCCGGCGCGAATGCTTGGCGGGCCGAGAAGATTCAGACGGTCAAGGAGTTGATCTCGTCGCTCTCCGAGGAGTTTGAGGCCTTCAAAAAGCGAGTGATGAACGAGTAACGGATTCGCTGCTCGCAAAGAGCGCGTGGTTGCACAAAAAAAATGAATCGCAAATTTGCGATTCATTTTTTTTGTATTTATTCGGTTTTGCTCAGCGCATTGAGCTCTTCGAGACGTGCCACGGGGGCTACGTCGAGCGAGGCGAGTTCGCCTTGTTGGTAGCGGTAGAAGCCCGAAAGGGCGATCATCGCGGCGTTGTCGGTTGTGAAGCGGAATTCGGGCAGGAACGTGCGCCAACCGCGTTTCTTGCCCTCGGCCGTAATGCCGTCGCGCAGGCCCGAGTTGGCCGATACGCCTCCGGCGATGGCGATGTCCTTGATGCCGGTGAGTTTCGAGGCCTTGACGAGTTTATCCAACAGGATCTCTACGATGGTGCGTTGCAGCGAGGCGCAGAGGTCGGCCTTGTTTTTCTCCACAAAGTCGGGGTCGGCCGCCACCTCGTC
>CAJGDL010000120.1 GCA_904502075.1 uncultured Alistipes sp. | reverse complement strand
GAGGGGTTTTTCGCCAAAGAAGAAGTAGGAGTAGCTGTAACCGGTCTCGGGATTCACGCGCCCGGGAATGTTGATTCCGATGGCCAGGAGTTTGTCGCGGCGGATGTGCGATGAGGTGATGAAGTCGAGGATCTGATTGCAGAGTTTGTCGAACGATTCGCGGCTATTTTCCACGGTAAAGGGGTTCTCCTGGGTGATGATCATATCGCCGCGGAAATTGGTGATTCCCAGGGCGATGGTATCGTGCTTGATGTCTACTCCCATGAAATATCCGGCCGAGGGGTTCAATCCGTAGATGCTGGGCTGTCGGCCACCGGTGGATCCCTGCTTTCCGAGGTTGACCACCAATCCCTCCTCGATCAGTTCGCCGATGGTTTTCGTCAGGGTGGGCACGCTCAAACCGAGGTCGCGGCTCAGGTCGGTGATGTTCACCCCGCCGTTGAACATGTAGTTGCGCAGGATCTCGCGTTTGAGCTGGGCCGATTTTTTGCCGCTCATCAGGCTGTCGAGGGTGGTCGATTTAGTCATCTCTCTTGTCTGTAGGTCTAAATAATTCGTTCGGAACCGGGTATTGCGGTAGAGGTGGTGGTATCTTGGCGTTACGATACGGGCACTTCTTCACGCAAAGTTACGAAAAAGTTTTATAATTTTCCTCTTTTTTGCCTCTTTTATTAAGTATGGGGTTTAGATTTCGAAACATTTTAAACTTTTTTATCAAGATTTGAAAAAAGCGCGAAATAAATTTCTTGAAAATCTTGCAAATCAGATATAAATTTCTTAATTTTGTTCCGAAATATGGTTATGCGCCTTTTGTGAATGGCCGAGGCGGGGTGAATGAGGCCTCTGTGGCGGTTGTGAAAAGTGCGGATACCTATTTATATATATAGACCTGAAAACGAACAAACAATACTAACTTTTTAACTTTCATACCATGAAAAAATTATTCTATTTGGTAGCTGCAGTCGGCCTGCTGTTTGCCGCATGTAGCGAGTATGATGACACGGATCTTGTGAACCGTGTAGGTGGTTTGGAGCAGCGTGTTACTGAGCTCGAGGAGACGGTGGCTGCCCTGAATCAGGACATTGTAGGCGTAAAGACGCTGGTAGAGGCCATGCAGAACAACGTCTATGTGTCGCAGATCGTTGAGGGTGAGACGGGTTATGAGATCTATTTCACCAACGGCGATGTGATTTCGATTGCCGACGGTAAGGCCGGTGAGAATGGTAAGGACGGTTCGACCGTGACCATCGTGCTCGAGGACGGTGAGTACTTCTGGGCTGTGGTGGACAACGGCACCACGAGCTTCCTTACGGACGACCAGGGTAACAAGATCCCCGTGAAGGGTGATGCTCCTCTGATGCGCGTGACGATGGAGGGCGAGACCGGCTACTGGGAGGTAAGCTACGACAACGGTCAGAGCTGGGAGCGCATTCTCTTGGAGGATGGTACCCCGGTAACCACCTCGGGTGGTGGTGGCGGCCTCTTCAAGGCTGTCTATGAGGAGAACGGCGTGGTTGTCTTCGAGTTCCTCAATGGCGACAAGATCGAGATCGAGCTCCGTAGCGACCTCTATCTGAACCCCAAGAAGGAGATCAAGATGACGGCTGTTGAGTTCGGTAAGTCGGCTACCGTAGAGTTTGATGCCGTAGGCGTGCTGAAGACCCTGGTGACGACCCCCGACGAGTGGAACGCTACCTACAAGGAGGGTGTGCTGACCATTACGGCTCCTGCGGCCGAGCATGCTGCTTGCGCCGATCTGAGCGGTGAGGTTTCGATCATCTACTTCGGTGAGGAGAACCAGAGCTCGATGGTTTCGGTTCCCGTATGCGTGGCTATGGCTGTTGAGGCCGAGGCCAAGGCTGGTGACGTGGTGGTAGACTACACCTTCGAGGGTGAGGTTACCATCGAGACCGAGGCTTCGTGGGTGACGGGTGCCGTTGCCGAGGGTAAGGTTACGCTGACCGTAGAGCAGAATACGGGTGTGGCTCGCGAGGCTGTTGTCTATGTGAAGGCTGCCGACTATACGATCGCCCTGATCGTAAAGCAGGCCCAGGAGGTTGCTCTCCAGGAGCATGGCTACCGTGCCGGTTCGGAGGAGGTAGTATGGGTGAAGGCTCTCTCGGAGTTCTCGATCACCGCTGCCAGCGCCAACCACATTGCCGCTACGGGCAAGTATCTGATCGTGGCTGCTGCCGGTGAGGCTCCCGTGGTATTGGATGCCCTGACGGGTGAGTTTGTACAGACCCTCGACCTGGGTGAGATGGCCGGTGCCAACGCTTCCATCACGGCCGATACGAAGGGTAATATTGTAGTGGGTTCGTACGCCGAGGCTACCGGTTTCCGCATTGGTCGTATGAAGGATATCAACGACACGCTGGAGGTATTCATCACGCGTGAATCGCAGGAGTATGGTAAGGATCTGTCGGTGGTGGGTGATGTCTATGGCGATGCCCGCATCACGCTGATGTACTCGCCCTGGTCGTCGGGTACGACGGGCCACCTGCTCTACACGGTTTCGGGTGGTGTTGCCGATGGTGGCTACTGGTCGAATATTGCTGCCGGTGATATCACGGACAAGATCGACAACAACAACGGTGATGTGATCTATCGCGATATGGGTGAGGGTGCTCCCTACTTCATGACGGGTTACTCGAGCAACGCCTTTGTATGGGCCGAGGCCGGTACGGCACAGGCTGTGCAGGTTTCCACGAATAGCAACTGCGGTGCAGTTTGTCTGGATGTTGCCGAGTTCAACAATGCCAAGTACCTGATGACGGCTTGTGATACCTACTTCACTTGGGCGCTTCCCGATGCCGGTATCTACTTCGCTGATGTAACGACGATCGACCACTTCAAGGCCGGTGTGGTATACTTCAGCACGGGTGCCCTCGAGTGGAACGCTGCTTCGATGGGTGGTGGTACCGACTGCGCCCTGCGCGTATCGGAGGATGGCGTTTACATGTACGCCTATGTGCTGCACCCCGGTGCCAAGGTGGGTTGCATCCGCGTAGACTGCCTGGCCGAGTAATTTCGGAGAGGATTTAATTCAGCTCATAGCCCCTTGGTTGGGGCTATGAGCACAAAGAATGGGCTGTGAGGCCTCCTCACGGAGTCTTACGGCCTTTTTTGAGGACTTGGAAAAGTTAATGAGTGAAAAAATGGAGGGTAAATACACATTACCGAAAGATGGAGGGTTGATTGAAAAGAATCTCCCCCGAGATCTGCTACACCGCTACGAGAAGATGCCCACGCGGGTATTTCAGACCGAGAAGGATGGTGTTACCTATTTGGCCGACATGATCGTCCAGATGCTGCATCAGCACAACGAAATGCATGTGCAAGACGATTTTTACGAGGATTTCGACCCCTTTGTCCTCGGTTTGACCACGGGGCGCACTCCGGTGGGACTCTATACCGAGTTGGTAAGGCGTTACGAGCGGGGCGAGGTCTCGTTCCGCAACGTGGTGGTCTACTCGCTCGATGAGTTCTATCCCATCTCCAAGGAGAATCCCCAGAGCCGCAACTACCGTATTCACAACGAATTCCTGAACCATATCGACATCCTCCCCGAGAATGTTCACATCATCAACGGCAGTGTCTCGCCCGAGGAGATTGCCCGCTATGCCGATGTCTACGACAAGATGCGTCGCATCGACCTGATGATCATCGGCGTGGGTGAGCAGGGCCAGATCGGATTCAACGAGCCAGGCTCCTACGAGAAGTCGCGCACGCGCCTTGTGCAGCTCTCGCACCATTCGCGCAAGGTGCAGTCGAAATTCTTTGCCAACATCTCGGAGACCCCCAAGATGGCTATCACGATGGGTATCGGTACCATCATGCGTGCCGAAAAGGTGGTGCTGATGGCTTGGGGTGAGGACAAGGCTCCGGTGGTACGCAGCATTGTCGAGGGTGAGATCACCGACCAGGTGCCCGCCTCGTTCCTCCAGCGACACAACAACCTCGAGGTGGTGGTCGATGAGAACGCTGCCGGCCTCCTCACGCGCGAGGTAGCCCCCTGGTTGGTCGGCCCCTGCGATTGGACCCCCCGCTTTATGCGCAAGGCCGTGGTATGGCTCTGCGGCAAGGTCGGGAAGCCTATTCTGAAGCTTACCCACACCGATTATATCGAAAATTCGCTCGGCGAGCTCCTCGAAGCGGTGGGCTCCTACGATCAGATCAACATTCGCGTCTTTAACGACCTGCAGCATACGATCACGGGATGGCCCGGTGGTAAGCCTAATGCCGACGACTCCACGCGTCCGGTCGCCTCGGCCCCCTTCCCCAAGCGGGTGCTGATCTTCTCGCCCCACCCCGACGACGATGTCATTTCGATGGGCGGTACCTTTATCCGCTTGGTGGAGCACGGACACGATGTGCATGTCGCCTACGAAACCTCGGGCAATGTGGCTGTGCACGACGATGTGGTGTTGCAGCACATCGACACGGCTCGCGAACTCGGCTTTGGCGACCGCTATGCCGAGGTGGAGGAGATTATCCGCG
>CAJGDL010000119.1 GCA_904502075.1 uncultured Alistipes sp. | reverse complement strand
GAGGAATGCCGTATAGTGCAGGGCAAAGATGTAATGGTGGATACGGGGAAGGTGTCTTCTACGCTGAACAAGCCGTACCGACATGGAGAGGAAGGGGGTCGTAAGCAGCAAGAGGATGGGGAAATACTTCGAGGCGATTCGAACCATCTCCGCCGAAAGGGAGTTGACCATATCCAACTCGCTCTTGCCTACCTTCGACTCTTCGTTGAAGCGATAGGAACCCTCCTCGTCTCGCACGAGGATCTTGTCCTCGATAAGCACCCGCGGAAGAACGGCAACCCACCTATCGAGCCCCTCTCCCTTAGTATCCTCCTGAACCGCTATCGAGTGAACGATTTGGGGATAATTTTTCGTCAAGGCCAAAGGAGCCAACAAAAGCACCGTGTCGCGCGGACTCTCTTCCATTTTTTTGGCATACTCCTCGTCGCCCACCAAGGATTCGATCTGAATACCGGACAGCACACGCTCGTCGTGAGTCATTGAATACACCGAATCGGTCATCTTCTCTGCACTCGAGAAGAAGACGAAGAGCGTGATGAAGACAAACAACAAGAACATGTTCAACTTCAGCGGATGCTCCTGAGAGATAAACTTTCCGGAGAGGAACTCATTGGTCAAGTGGCCCGGGCGACGAATCAATGTCCAAATCGTGGAGAAAAACTTGGGATCCCAAATAAAGGCATTGTTGATATATTCGATGATGAATGCCGCAACCGTGGGAGTCTTTTTCACAGCCCCCTGCCCGCAAACGTGGCAAAAGTGGCCCTGAAGCTCCGTTCCGCAATTCAGACAATGCGTATAGGGGAGCTGGTTCTGCTCGACTGTCGTTTCCTCTTTTTCGCTCTTCTTTTTTGTAAAGAATGACAAAAATTTATTCATCTTTCCTGTTTTTCAATTGTTTATAACCTTGGTCTTCACCCGAATTGAAGGGAAACGGGTTACGATATCCCCCCCCAATTTTTCATGAAAACACCTCCTTATCACGAGGGAGAATACCCCAAAATGCAAAGTTAATGGTTTTATTTCATTTTTTGCACTCCAAGCGCAGATTTTTCAACAAAAGGTCGCGTAGCATAGCGAAAAACCTCCGAATGACACGATGCAACAACAAAGAACATCGCCACTGGCCGCGCACCCACAGCCCATCGAAAGCCCCCCCTTCGATCAATGTAACATTTTTTTAACCGAACAAATTTGCCGACCTCTCTTTTTTTATTTACTTTCGCATCATAAAACTGTTTCATTAAACGGTTTTTCCTTGAGGAATGGATTATTAACAGAACAAAAAGAGGATCATGATGGAAAAGATGAAGTATGGAGCCCCCGAGTTGGAGGTGATCGAAATGCAGATAGAGCAGGGATTTGCCGCAACGGGAAATCTGGATATAGATACTGAAGAGGGTGACTATGGCGGTAAAGTATAACGGTTCCCCTATTTTCTACAACAACTTAAAAAAACGAAAAAAATGGCAAAAAAGATCACTTGGCTCATGCTTTGCCTGATGCTCCTTGTCGTCGGGTGTACAAAGTCGGAGGAGCCCACGGCGGAGATCGGAATGGGAGAGGTTACGGCCTCGTCGCTGCCGATCAGCGACCGCGAGGAGGTGCTCCCCGAGTTGGGAATGACCATCACCGGAGCCAACTTCACCCACTACGAATTCGAGGCGGGCGATAAGATTCGCATCGTCTCCGAGCAGGGCCTGGATACAATTCTGGAGGCCGCAGAGGATGGCAGCGAGAAGATCAAGTTCCTCGGCAACTTCTCCCCCGTGGCGGAGGTCGACACCTACTATGCGGTCTATCCGCATACGGTGGAGATTTCCCGCGACGGCAAAGTGTGCGTCGAGACAAAGCATCAGGATGGATCGGCCAAACAGGCGGCCATCCTAGCGGCGATGATCCGAGATGGCCGCAAAGGGGATTTACACTTCTCGTTCCACGCCATCAACTCCTTGCTGCAGGTGGGTGTGGTCGACTCTCCCTACGAGTATACGCAGGTAAGACTCGTCTCGTCCCTCTCGCTGATCCCCGCCAAGTATGAGGTGGATTTGGCGACAAACGAGGTGCGTGTCAACCCCCAAGACAATCTCCCCGAGGTGGATTTCAGGCTGGCCCCCGACGAGGAGGACAGCTTCTTTATCTCCCTCCCGCCCGACCACACATTCAGCGAACTGGAGATAAAACTCCTCACCTCGAGTACGGAGCTCTTCACGAAGTCGATTTTCAACTTTACCCCCCGACTGGGTTACAGCTACAGGACGACCTTCGACATCCCCTTCGAGCCGGGAATTGCCCACATCTTCGCCAAACCCGACTACGAGTATATCGACTGCGCCGCCTACCCGAGCTACATCGAACCCGAGCAGGTGCGCTTCTACATCACGGAAGAGCTCGAGCAGGAGTTCTCGGCCGAGGAGCTTTGGACGAAAGCCGACGAACCCAACCACCGGGCCGAACTCGACTACCCCGCCGAGGTGGCACACCGCTTCTCGAAACTGAAGCCCGGCACCCCCTACGCCATCTACGCGATCGGTTGCTACGAGAACGACTCGCAAGAGATGTGCTACACGAAGGAGAAGATAACGGCCACCACCTTGGCCTACGAGGGCTCGTTGGAGATTGCCCGATTGGTGGTGGATCCCCGACAAGTAGAGGCAAGCATCTATACCCGAGGCTACGATTGGAAAGAGGTTCAGGTGCGCGCCATGCTCTCCAAAAATCCATCGCTTACCGATGCCCAGCATGTATTCGAGCAGAGCGGAAAGGACCTCGGCGTACACGAAACCCCGGACTACAACTATTACAATTGGGAGGAGCAGGATTTGACCCCCGAGACCGAATATACCCTCTACGCAACCCTGCTGTTCAATGAGAGCCACTACCAAATGGTGAAACAGACATTCATCACCGATCCGATGTCGATCCAGGCCAAGTTGGACTATATCGAGCAAAACTCCATGGGGTGCTATGCCATCCATACCGGATACAGCAGAATACGATTCCTCTTCTCCCAGGACAAGACACTGACCGATGCCGAACAGGTCTTCTCCCTGGGTGAGGCCTTCAACGGCACCGACGAAGCTCGATCCGATGGGACGTTTAAAGTGAGCCATCGCTTCTCGGAGGAGGTTGTGGAGAGCATGGAGCCCGGAAAGAGCTATGCTGTCTATGCCGTAGGCGAGTACAAAGGCCAATACAACATGAGCATGGTAGAGGTTACCAAGTCCGGCGAGGCGGTGAGGGTTACTTGTGGAGCCCAAACCAGCTACTCGTTCTACCAATGGGGAAGCCCCATCGCCAACAAGATGTACAATGTGGCTATCGTGATGGGCGACTACTTCACCTTCGACGGTACCCCCTACGAAGCCTTCAGCAGATCCTCGTACCAGGGTATCTCGGATCAAGAGATCGAAAGTGCCGGCATCGAGGTCTGGGAGAAGGGGACGTGCATCAAAATCCGACAGGAGCTGGCCTTTGGTGATGGCTCCATCGGCAAGGGGGAGGCCGTACTCTCCTACGATCAGATCAACCTGGGCGAGTACTACGCAAGAACCTACATCCGACTCAAGACGGGTGACGAAATCTACTCCGACGAGGTGGAGTTGGTGGTAACCGGATTCCCCTATGACTCCGAGAAGGGCGACTACCACGGCTTCTACGACGACAGCCTGCTGAACTGCGTAGGCCAATACACCCAAGAGCAGACCAAATTCCCCTGGGAAGATATCTCCAACGGTGCCTCCGACCTGGTCAACGCCTTCATATTCTTCCGCGGACACGACCACCTGCACATGGAGGGCGGCTCTCGCTGGCCGCAAGCCCTCTCGTCGAAGTTCTACGTCCCGGAGGAGGGATTCAAGATGTATGCCTGGTGGCATGTCTCCCGCTCCTGGAACCTCAGAGAGATCGACTTGGCCATCGACTTCTCAACCGAGGAGGGAGAGGATGGCCCCAATATCATCACCGTACACACGGAGAGCTCCGACGAACTCGAGGCAACCTCCCCGGTATGTCTGATGACCGCAGAGTACCCCTGCTTCCAAATCGAGCACCAAGATGCCTTCAGAGGCCCGTGGTCTCGCGTGCATCGACTCATCTTGAACTACGCCGACAGAGATGCGGCCGTAGGCAGCCCGGTGGAAGAGTAACGAGGGCACCTACCAATAATTCGATTTGAGGAAGAGGGATATGAAAACTTTTGCTATTGTTGTAATGTCTGCAGCGTTGCTGATGGGTTGCAATCGCAATGCGAATACATTGTGCGCAGAGTATGTAAATCAGGGCAATCTGCGCTTTGAGAAAAATCGACTGATTGTCAGTGCGATGTTGGCAGATTCGACCGCCATGGAGTTCGAATTCGATAGCGGATGCGTCAATGGATATGCAAACATTGATAGCGCAACTTTGGAAAGAATCGCAAAATTCCAATCTCAATCAAACACCTCCAACCAAATCGCTTTGCAGGTCGATGGACGCAATCTTTCATACAGATACTTTATAAATCAGCATACCCGACCATTGATTGGTCTGAATTGCAAAGACTCATTGAG
>CAJGDL010000118.1 GCA_904502075.1 uncultured Alistipes sp. | reverse complement strand
GGCTGATCTGTTGGCTTCGCCGGGTCATCAAGCCGAGTTGAGGTTTGAAACTTTTGCCGACGAGTCCTATCGGGAGAAGATTCTACGAAAAGCCCAAATGGTTGATATACAAAAGAATAAATAAGCATAGTATGGCTACGCAAAATCATAAGAAAAAAGGGGCCTCGGAGCCTCGATCCAATAGCGAGAGTCTGCGTTGGGCTCTGGGCTTGACCCTCTTCTTCTTGGGGGTCTTTGCCCTCTTTTCATCGCTTTTCTACCTGGGCGATTGGCAGGCCGATTACAGCGTGCTGCACCACATCGGAAGCGACAATCCGCGTTTTGATGACGAGGTAGAGAATCCGTGTGGCTTTGCCGGAGCCTGGCTTGCGGAGCAGTTGATCGGTCGCTCGTTTGGTCTCTTCGGGTTGATTATTCCCGTTGTGGTGATGGTGATGGGCTTGCGCGTGATTCGTCGCCGCCCGTTGTTGTTGAACCACTCGCTGCTGAGTGCCCTGTTGGTGCTTTTGTTGGGCTCGCTGACCTTGGGCTACGCCTTTGGCATGAAGTGGGGAGTCTTCAATTCGGGGTGGGGTGGTGCCTATGGTATTGAGCTGGCCGAGTTGTTGCACGGAGTCATCGGAGGTTTCGGAACGATTATCTTGCTCGTTGTCTGCTGGATCCTGACCGGCGTCTTTATCAACCGCAACTTCATCAATACGGTCAATTCGGCCGGAAGTGCCGTGGTGGGTCGTGGCGAGAAGATTGTCGATACGCTGCGCCGCAAGGGTAGCTCCACCGAGGAGTCGCAACCGATTCTTTGCTCGAAGCAGCACCCCGTGCAGCAGATCTCCGAGCCCGTGGCCGAGCCTCGACAGACCGAGGAGCCTGACCCCTTTACGGAGGTGGAGCCTACTCCCGAGTGGCAGCCGACGGCCGAGCCGGAGCTCGTGGTCTTGCCCTCGCGCGAGCAGATGGAGCAGATGCACGAGACGGTGCGCCCCGGAACAATGGATGACATGGAGGCCGAATTGCGCCGCATGGAGCACCAACCCGTAGTCCTTCCGGTGGCTAAGAAGAGCGACGAGGACGATCCCTTCACGGAGCTTCCCGTAGGGGGATCTCTGCCCGATTGCATCGAGGAGCCCGAGGCGCAGGCCCCTGCCCCCTGGGTCTTGCCCGCCGTGAATGCGGACGAGGAGGATCCTTTTGTGGAGATCAACCCCGAGGAGCCCGAGCTTCCCGCGGCCGAAGTGCCCGTGGCGACCCCCGAAGAGGGACTTGTCATCACGGTCGAGATGCCCGAGAACAAGGTGTTGGATGAGGAGGAGATCGATCAGGATCTCTACGATCCGTTGAAGGACTTGGTCTATTACGCGAAGCCCTCGCCCGGATTGTTGGAGAACTATCCCACAACGGGGCGCGTGACCGAGGAGGAGATCTTCCAAAAGAAGTGCCGTATTGAGGAGACCCTCAAGAATTTCGGTATTCCGATCAAGAGTATTCACGCCACCTCAGGACCCACCGTTACGCTCTATGAGATTCGTCAGGCCGAGGGAGTCAAGATTTCGAAGATTCAGGGGCTGGAGAACGATATTGCGCAGTCGATCGAGGCGCGAGGAATCCGTATCATCGCCCCGATTCCGGGCAAGGGTACGATCGGTATCGAGGTGCCGAACGAGCATAAGCAGATCGTGCCGATGTACTCGTCGATCTGTTCGCCCGAGTTCCAGAATGCCAAGATGGCCCTGCCGGTGGTGATTGGGCGCACGATTCAGAATGAGAATTTTGTCTTTGACCTGGCCAAGGCTCCCCACTTGTTGGTGGCCGGTGCCACGGGACAGGGTAAGTCGGTGGGTCTGAATGCCATCATCACCTCGCTTCTCTACACGAAGCACCCCGCCGAGTTGAAATTTGTGATGATCGATCCCAAGATGGTGGAGTTTTCGCTCTATGCCGGCTTAGAGAAGCACTTCCTGGCCAAGATGGAGTCCGAGGAGGAGGCCATCATCACCGACCCCAAGAAGGCGGTCTATACGCTCCACGCCCTGGAGCAGGAGATGGAGGAGCGTCTGCAACTCTGCAAGAAGGCCGGTGCAAAGAATATTACGGAGTATAACCAAAAGTTCGTCAGCCGTCGTCTTCCGCCTCCGAAGGGGCACCGTTTCCTGCCCTATATCGTGGTGGTGATCGACGAGTTCGCCGACCTGATCATGACGGCCAAGGAGGTGGAGCGTCCCGTGATGCGCCTGGCCCAAAAGGCGCGTGCCGTGGGTATTCACCTCATCATCGCCACCCAGCGTCCCGATGTGCGCGTCATCACGGGTGGTATCAAGGCCAATTTCCCCGCCCGTATCGCCTTCCGCGTGATGCAGATGGTCGATTCGCGCACGATTATCGACCAACCGGGAGCCCAATCGCTCATCGGTCGCGGCGATATGCTCTTCACGAACGGTGGCGAGCTCACGCGCATCCAATGTGCCCTGGTCGATACCCCCGAGGTGGAGCGTATCGTGGAGTATATCGCCTCGCAACAGGGCTATCCCTCGGCCTATCCGTTGCCGGACTATACCCCCGAAGGTGCCGATGTCGGTCTGGGAAGCGAGGCTATGGAGTCGGGCAAGGCGATCAAGTACGATGCCCTCTTTGCCGAGATTGCCCGTTCGGCCGTGGAGCAGGGGAGTATCTCCACTTCGATGATTCAGCGCAATTACGAGGTGGGCTTCAACCGTGCCGGACGCATCATGATGCAGTTGCAAGCGGCCGGTATCGTGGGGCCCCAGCTCGGAGCCAAGCCCCGCGACATCCTCTTCCACGATCTGCCGTCGCTCGAGGCCAAGTTGCAGGATTTGGGGGTATTTTAATCCCAGATTTCTACATTTTCCGAGAGGTGAAGATACGATTCGCAGGTTCGTTTTCGTTCGATAGAAAAAGCATTTGAAAAATGAAGAAATTTCGATACATCCTTCTGACTCTGTTTGCCTTGTTCGTGGCAATCTCCTCGCTTCGAGCCGATCCGCGTTCGGCGCAGTTGCTTAAATCTCTGGAGCAGCGGGTCGAGCAGATGGCGGGTTATGAGGTGCAGTTTACGCTCCGCATCGAGGGGCGTGAGATTGCGGGCTACTACCGCGTGCGCGGCGATGCCTATGTGATGCAGATGGGGGAGGCTGCGGTCTTCTCCGACGGCCGCTCGCGTTGGGAGGTGGATCCTTCGAAGCGTGAGGTGGTAGTCGATGGGGTCGATCCCCAATCACACAACATCCTCCAAAATCCCACGCGGGCCTTTACCTTCCTCGATGCCGACTATACGCACGAGGTGCACTCCGAGGCGGCCGGACAGGTTACCCTTATCCTTAAACCCAAGACTCGCTCTTCGATAAGTGCCGTAACGCTTGTGCTCGATACGGCCACCGTAACCCCGCGCCTTTTGGTCTACGAGGCCGATGGCGAGCGGTTGCAGATTTCGATCGCCTCTTTTGCCGAGAGCACGGCCCCAATTCCTGCGTTCGAGCCGTCGAACTACCCAGACTATGAGCTGATCGACTTCCGCTAACAGACGCTATGTGTGGGGGCGGACATTTCGCTAAATTAAATGAGTGAAGGGGGTGAAAACTGTTGGCTTTCACCCCCCCCCTTTTGGGCCTTGGCTCCTAATTCAGTACCAAGTTCTTCTCCTTGATCATGCGCCTGAGGTTGATCAGTGCGTAGCGCATACGACCCAGGGCCGTGTTGATGCTCACGTCAGTCTGCTCGGCGATCTCCTTGAACGAGAGATCTGAGTAGTAGCGCAACTTCACCACCTCGCGTTGCTCCTCGGGAAGCAACTCGATGAGTTGGCGCACCTCGGCCTCGGTCTGATCGGCCACTATGCCGTCCTCTACGTTGCGCTCCTCGATACGAATCGTACCGAAGAGGTCGTAGCCGGCCTCCTTCTCGTTTAGTTCGCGCGATTGCTTCTTCGATCGGAAGTGGTCGATCACCTGGTTGTGGGCAATGCGCAAGATCCACGACAGGAACTTGCCACTATGGGTATAACGTCCCTCGTCGATGACGCGGACAGCCTTAACAAATGTATCTTGGAAGATGTCTTCAGCAAGCTCCTGATCCTTGACCATCATGCGGATATAATCCTTCACGCGGCGGCTGTGGCGCTCGATGAGTTGGGATATAGCATTCCGATTACCCGTAAGATACTGGTTTAGCAATACTTGATCGCTAACTACCTGCATGTTCATACTCTTCTCCTTTCTTTAATTGGTTTTCAGAGCAGAATTTTCTTCTATAGGCAAATCGGTTTTAATGCGTTTATACTATGGATTGAAAAGGGTCAATCCTTCCCGTTTTCTTTGTTTTCTATGGCGAAGATACAACCAAAATTCGAAATTACCAAATTTTTCGAGGTTTCGGCTTTTTCGCTTTTTGTCCCGATGAAAAGCAAATTCTATGCCAAAAAGCGGCCTACAACTCGATGTAGACCGCTTTTTTGTGTCAGACGATAGGCTATATCCTCACGGGTGAAGCGACCAAATCGGAGGATGAAACGACCATTCCACGCATCGCCATTTCGGGCAATAGCTGCTGTGGAGCCTATTCGTAGAGCTCGATATACTCGTAGGTGTTGCCCACCACCGAGAGGTAGCGCTCGAACTCTTCGCGCGAGATGACCACCGTGGCACGGCAATCGTTGGGGTGGAAGCTCAAGTGGTGCTCCTGTTGCAGGTTTTTGTCCAGAAAGAGGTGAACATGGTGCTCCGTGTCGTTGATCAGCCCAAAGGGCGAAACCGACCCGGGTTGCAACCCCAG
>CAJGDL010000117.1 GCA_904502075.1 uncultured Alistipes sp. | reverse complement strand
CAATACCAAAACGCTACGGAGGGGTTGCGTCGAGCCGCCGGGCCGGCAGATGCCCTGACGCAGAATGCCGCCTACCACCTGGCCGACTGCTACCTGCGCTTGGGCGACAAACAATCGGCCATGCAGGCCTTTGCCATGGCCACCGACAAGAGCCTCTCGGCCGAGATCGCCGAAGATGCCCTCTTCAACTACGGCAAATTGCAATATGAACTCGGTGGAGGACGCTTTAACGAAGCGATCAATGTCCTCAGCCGCTACCGAACCGAATACCCGAAGTCGGAGCGGCTCGAGGAGGTAAACGCCCTGCTGGCAGCCGCCTACTACAACTCCGAGAACTACGATGCCGCCTACGAGGCAATCCGCACCCTCCCCTCCCCCGACAGCGACATGCGCGCCGCCCACCAGAAGATCACCTTCTACCGCGCCCTGAAGCACTACGAAGCGGGGGATCTGACGGGGGCCGACGAGGGACTGAAAGAGGCGGCTGAAATCGGGGTGAGTGCTCGTTACAAGGCCCTCAGCGACTTTTGGCGTGGTGAGATCGCCTGCGCAAGAGGCAACTACGCCGCGGCACAACCCCTATTCGAACGCTATCTGCAACAAGCCCCCCGCACCGAACGGGAGTATGCCCTAGCCCACTACAACCTTGGCTACTGCCACCTGCGCAACCAACGAGAGGCCGAAGCCGAACGCTCGTTCACGCAATTCCTATCGCTCTATTCCACGGCCGACGACCTTCGAGCCGATGCCTTGAATCGCGAGGGCGACAGCCGCTACGAACAGCGCCACTTTGAAGAGGCACTCAAGAGCTACGAGGCTGCGGCAGCCACCACCTCCACCGCCCGCCACTACGGAGCCTATCAACGCGCGATCACGCTCGGTATTTTGGGACGTTCCGAAGCGAAGATCGAGGGGCTGAAGTCGATTATTGCGACCAACAAGGGCGATTGGGTAGACGATGCCTCCTATGAGCTGGGACACAGCTACATGGCCCAGAAGCGATACCGCGAAGCAGCCACGGTGCTCAAGGATTTTGTCGAGCACTACCCGAACTCTCCGGCCTACAGCGCGGCCCTCTCCGACTTGGGAGTAATCTACGCCAACCTGGGCGACAAGGCCCAATCGATGGCCTACTACGACCGCGTGGTTAAAGCCTCGCCCTCCTCGGCCGAGGGGCGTACGGCACTGCAGGGAATTCGCGAACTCTACCTGGCTGAAGGAGATGCCGAGGGCTACTTTGCCTACGCAAAAAAGAGTGGTATGGAAAGCGATCTATCGCAGCACACGCGCGACTCACTGAGTTTTGCCGCAGCCCAAAGTCTCTACCTGGCGAATCGGTCGGAGGATGCTGCCCGCTCGCTGCGTAGCTACCTGAAGAGTTTTCCGAAGGGGGCCTACCGGAGCGATGCCCTCTACTTCATCAGCAACTGCTACCACGAGCTGAAGGATTCAAAACGCGAGCTAAATGCGCTCCAAGAGCTCACACAGGAGGGGACAAACACCTACACGACCGAGGCTCTGGCCCGACTCGCTCCGATGGCCTACTCCTCGAAGGAGTATCGCGTGGCAGCCGATGCCTACGGTCGCCTGATGACCTTGGCCGCGAACTCCGAGGAGCGCAACCTTGCGGCCGAGGGCTTTGTCCGCGCCACCGTCTCGACGGGCGACGAGGAGGCGATCCTGAAGATGGCACGCGAGATCGAGGCCCAAGAGGAGCTCTCCGAAAAGGCGTTGCGCGAAGCCCGATTTGCCCACGCCTTGGTGTGCGACCAGCGGGGCGAGAAGCGCGAGGCACAGGCACTCTACGACCTCCTGCGTCGGGAGGTTCGCTCGCCCGAAGGGGCCGAGGCGATGTATCGCACGATCCTCGCCCGCATGGATGCCGGCAAATGGAAAGAGGTCGAAGAGTTGGTCTTTGCCTTCTCGGAGATGCCCTCGGCCCACAACTATTGGCTCGCCAAATCGTTCCTTACGCTGGGCGACTGCTACCTCAAGCAGGGCGACAGTTTCCAGGCCCGAGCCACCTGGCAGAGTGTGGCCGATGGTTACTCACCGGCCGACGACGGCATCATCCGCGAAGCGAAAGCGCGTATCAACCAATTGAAAAATTAGTCTATGAAGCGTTATACATATCTGCTCTGTCTGATCGGAGTATTATTGCTAATTCCGACCACTCCCCTCTCGGCACAGGTCGAAAAAGAGGTCGAGGTATCGAAACAATTTGTTCCCAAGGTGGCCACGGCGACCAAACCCGCCATGGAGCCACGATTTACCGACACGGTGAAGATTCGCCCCGAGATCGACTATACGATTCGGCCGCGCGCCCTCAACACCCAACTCGAGCCGCGCACCTACCGCCCGGCGACAGTTACCTATTGGGAGTTTAACCGCCCTACCCCCTTCTACCTAAAGGCCGGTATAGGCTACCCCTTGAACAGCATGGCCGACTTCCAGATGGCCGCCCAAAACCCCTCGATAGGCTATGCCCTGGTGAAGGTGAACCACCTGGGCGACTACGCCCGCGTGCGAAACCATGCCGGCACGAAGCCCAACTCGACACGCCTCTACAACCGCATTGGAGGAGCTGCCGGCCGTTATCTCGGTCGCCACATCCTCGAGGGGGAGCTCTACTATGAAAATCGCCTATTCCACCGCTACGGAGCCACCGATCCACAGGATGAACTGATGGTAGGAAGCCGCGTGAATTTCGGAGAGGCCGGCATGCGGGTGAGAATTGGCGACGACTTCAACGACAACCGAAAGGTGAACTTCAACCTCGAGGGATACGGCATCTACTTCCACGACAACAGCCAAACCCTCTCGCTACTCGATGCGCGCCAAATCGACGGCGGAGGAGCCGGCAAGATCGGATTCCGCTGGGGTGAACACCGCATCGGCATCGCACTGGGATTCGAAGGGGCCTGGGGCGCAGCAGAGATGAGCGAGTGTAACAACCTCAACCTCCACGGCGGTATCGGTTACACCTTCAGCCACCGACAGATGGATGCCGAGGTGGGGGTGGAGTACCACTATTCGTCGATCCGCATAGCCGGGGTACAGGAGGGATTCCACTACCCGATACCCCACATCCGCCTAAAATTCAACCTCGGGAACGGTGCCTTTGTCCCCTTCGTCGGGTTTGATGGCGAGGTGGAGCGAAACGACTTCCGCTCGCTGATGCACGAGAACCCCTACCTGATCACCGGCCTGGCGCTTCCGAAGAATACGACCCACTACAACCTGCGTTTCGGCACTGAGGGAGAGTTTGCCAGCCGCTTCTCCTACCGCATCTTTGCGGAGTTGAGTTGGATCGAAAATGCTCGCTACTGGTATGGGATCAACTTCCCGCAAGCCGCAGAACCTACCCACAATTTCCTGCAATTCGGCATCGAGCAGGCGCGACGCAACACCGCCACCCTGGGGCTCGATCTGAAATGGCGACCCGTGGCCGATCTCTTGATTCAGGGGTCGCTGCAAGGCTATCTGCACGACTTCCGTGCCTCGCTCTACGACCAAAAACTGGGAGGAGGACTTCCCGCCTTGCGCTCGTCGCTCAAGATCGAGTACACGCACCGCAAATTCTCCCTTGTCCTTTCGGGCGAACAGACCTCCACGCGCTATTGGAGCAACCTCCGCCACTACACCGATACCAAGGGGGCGAGCCGCGTAGAGATGCTGACCTACAAGGTCCCTATCACGGTCGACTTGAATTTCTATGCCGACTACCACCTCAACTCCTCGCTCACCCTCTTTGCCGAGGGGCGCAACCTGCTGAACCAACGCCTGCACGACTGGGCCAACTATCCCCTTACGGGAATCGCCTGCACCGCCGGCATCAAACTGAACTTTTAGCTTTTTAGGGGGCGATCTCTTATAAGCCTCGGGATGAAAACCTGCTTTTCAACACCTCCCGACATAGGCAACAGGCGCAGGCTCCCCGAAAGCCTTAAACCAAAAAACGAGCGATGCGAACCCTTTCGAAAGGTTCGCATCGCTCGTTTACCAATCGGACAACGCAACCGTTTATCCGAGGTACGATTTCAGCAGCTTCGAGCGCGACGAATGGCGCAGGCGGCGGATGGCCTTCTCCTTGATCTGGCGCACACGCTCACGCGTGAGGTCGAACTTCTCGCCGATCTCCTCCAAGGTCATCTCCGAGCAACCGATGCCGAAGAAGTACTTGATGATATCGCGCTCACGCTCGGTGAGGGTCTCCAAGGCGCGATCGACCTCCGTCGAGAGCGACTCGTTGATCAGCCCACGGTCGGCATTGGGCGAATCGGGGTTGACCAAGACGTCCAGCAGCGAATTATCCTCACCATCGGCAAAGGGGGCATCCACCGAGACATGGCGGCCCGCCACACGCAGCGTGTCGGTTACCTTCTCCTTCGGGAGCTCCAACTCCGAAGCCAACTCCTCGGGCGAAGGGGTGCGCTCGTGCTCCTGCTCGAAGCGGGCGAAGGCCTTATTGATCTTATTGAGCGATCCCACCTGGTTCAGCGGCAGACGCACGATACGGCTCTGTTCGGCCAGTGCCTGGAGGATCGACTGACGGATCCACCACACGGCATAGGAGATAAACTTAAAACCGCGCGTTTCATCAAACTTCTCAGCCGCCTTGATCAGACCCAGGTTACCCTCGTTGATCAGGTCGGGAAGGCTCAAACCCTGGTTCTGGTACTGCTTGGCCACCGAGACCACGAAGCGCAGGTTTGCCTTCGTGAGCTTCTCCAAAGCCTCCTGGTCGCCTTTACGGATGCGTTGGGCAAGTTCTACCTCCTCCTCTACGGTAATGAGGTCCTCCTT
>CAJGDL010000116.1 GCA_904502075.1 uncultured Alistipes sp. | reverse complement strand
GGCCGGATGGGCTGTACTTGTCGTACTGCCCATTCGGCCCAAGCAAGGCGGTGCAAAATATGCCCTATAAAATCAAAAAAGAGGCCAGGGTACGCTGCAACCCCTTGATATCAGTCCCGCGCTTGAACTCCTTGACCAGGGGCTCCTTGAACCCGCGAACCCAGAGTTTGAGCTCGCAATCCTCGTCGAAGGTACCCGAGGTCTCCACGGAGAATTGGTTGATCGAGCGGTAGGGGATGGAGTGGTACTCGCGCTTGGAGCCCGTCACCCCCTGCACATTGACCATGATGAGTCGTTTGTTGGTAAAGACCCACTTGTCGCGAATGAGGTTGTAGGCGGCCTCGATCGACTCCCCGGGGATGAGGATCTCCTTAAACTCTTGCTGCAAATCGGCGAGCTTCATCTCGCTCGCATTTCCTAAAATGGCATTCAAAAGTGACATGGCGTTTCGTTGGTTAGTTTGCGGTATAGATTCTCCTTGCTGTTGTGTGGATGGCAGGGGATTAGCGATAGGCCATCAATCCCACAATACAGAAATCTTTGTCGTGCTTGAGCAGGAACGACCAGGCCTCACTTACACCGATAACCTGTTGGATAAAGAGATTCATCTTCAAGTTGGAGTAAGTGCTGAAGTCGGCATCCTTGGAGTAGGTAAGTGTATAGCGGATAAATCCGGGGCTATTCTCCTCGGTGTAGTTGTAGATTCTACCCTTCTGTACGGCAGTCGGGATGGAGTAGCGCAGTCGTCTCCAGAGGGGCTCACCGGTAGATACCACCTCGCGACCCACCTCCTTGTGTGTCGATAGATAGGCGTGAGCATAGGGTGGAATAACAAGGATTCGCTCGTTGGTGTAGGTGGTGGTTGTGGCACTGGAGTTACCTCCTCCAACGGTTATGCCTGCGCCCAGATGAATCCCCAAACCCGTCGAGCCGACATTGGTCACCGAGGTCTGGCGCGAACCGTCGTAGTAGGTGTGCGATGAGCCGTCGGGGTTGATGCGGAAACACTTCGAGAGGTCGAAATAGAGCGTTTGGTCGGTCTTGTTTGTGATCCGGATGTCGTACTCGTAGTAGTAGTTGCTCGAGGTGTACACATAATACTTCCTGTCGAAGAAGATCTCGACATCGTCACTTGAGAGGACCGAATTTTTCGTAACTCCGAATTTGTAGTGATATTTGTCCAACACCTTAGACGAGACTTTTTCGTTGCAATAGACCCGGGTCTTGTTGTACTTATCCAACAAAGCCTGGTTGTTGGCATCGGGCCCCACCTCGATAAAGAGCGGCTCTTCGGGGGTTCCCTTCGGAGCGGGGGCGGGCTCGGCCACCTTGTCAAAACACTCCACATCACCATTGGCATAGTTGATGGAGAGAATTTCTGAACTCTTCAGGGTGTAGAGCGGCCCATCGGGATTGGAGAACTTCTTGTATTTAATCTCCGAGGAGGAGATCTCTAAAACTTTGGATTGCACAATGGTTCCATCTCGCAGTACAATCATATCCTGAGCAAAGAGGGGAAGTGTGGCCAACAAGGCAACAAATAGAAGGATTAGTCGTTTCATGGTCCTTGAGAGTTTGGCGTTTAATCATTTCTGACAAGCAAAGATAAAGAAAAAAAACGAAAATCGAAACGCCCTGAAAAAATTTGCTCATTGCTCATTGCTCATTGCCCATTATTTTGTAACTTTGCACCCTAAACCGGTGCGGCTTGACACCCGTCACCACTCCAAACCACGAAGTAAATTAAAACAAAATAGCAGAGATGAATTTCAACGAACTCAGCGAACAGGAGCAGCTCCGACGCAAGTCGCTGCAGGCGCTCCGCGATTTGGGCATTGAGCCCTATCCCGCCGCACGCTTCGAGGTGAACGCCTCGGCACGCGAGATTGCCGAAAATTTCGACCCCGAGAAGGGCAACTTCCAGGAGGTACGCATCGCCGGCCGCATCATGTCGCGCCGCATCATGGGTAGCGCCTCCTTCTTCGAGCTGCAGGACCACTCGGGCCGTATTCAGGTCTACATTCGCCGCGACGACATCTGCCCTGAGGGCGATCCCACGCTCTACAACACGGTCTTCAAGAAGCTCCTCGACATGGGCGACTTCATCGGCGTGGAGGGCTTTGCTTTCCATACCAACACCGGCGAGCTGTCGGTACACTGCCGCAAGTTCACCGTGCTCTCGAAGTCGCTGCGCCCGCTGCCCGTCGTCAAGGAGAAGGACGGACAGACTTTCGATGCCTTGACCGACCCCGAGGTGCGTTATCGTCAGCGCTATGTCGATCTGGTGGTCAATCCCCATGTGCGCGAGGTCTTCGTGAAGCGTGCCAAGATCATGGCTACGATGCGCGACTTCTTCAACGAGCACGGTTGCCTGGAGGTGGAGACCCCGATCCTGCAGCCCATCCCCGGAGGAGCTTCGGCTCGCCCCTTCATCACGCACCACAACTCGCTCGACACCGACTTCTACATGCGTATTGCCACGGAGCTCTACCTCAAGAAGTTGATCGTGGGCGGCTTCAACGGCGTCTATGAGTTTGGTAAGAACTTCCGCAACGAGGGTATGGACCGCACCCACAACCCCGAGTTCACCTGCATGGAGATCTATGTCCCCTACAAGGATTACCTTTGGATGATGGAGTTCACCGAGCAGCTCCTGGAGCGCGTGGCCGTTGCCACGAACGGCACCACGGAACTCACCGTGGATGGCAAGCAGATCTCGTTCAAGGCCCCCTTCCGCCGCCTGACGATGACCGATGCCATCAAGGAGAAGACCGGCTACGACATCACAGGACAGTCGGAAGAGCAACTGCGCGAGGCCTGCAAGCGTCTGAATGTCGAGATCGACGAGACGATGGGCAAGGGCAAGCTCATTGATGCCATCTTCGGTCAATATTGCGAGGAGGAGCTCATCCAGCCCACCTTCATCTGCGACTACCCGATCGAGATGTCGCCCCTGTGCAAGCGCCACCGCGACAACCAGGATCTCACGGAGCGTTTCGAGCTCTTCGTAAATGGTAAGGAGCTCTGCAACGCCTACTCGGAGCTCAACGACCCGATCGACCAGCTGGAGCGTTTCCAGGAGCAGTTGCGCCTCTCGGAGAAGGGGGATGACGAGGCGATGTTCATCGACATGGACTTCGTGCGCGCCCTGGAGTATGGCATGCCCCAGTGCTCGGGCATGGGTATGGGCATCGACCGTCTGACGATGTTCATGACCGACCAGCCCTCGATTCAGGATGTACTCTTCTTCCCCACCATGCGCCCCGAGAAGAAACCTACGGTGGATGGCCCCGAGAAGTACCTGGAGATCGGTGTCCCCGAGGAGTGGGTGCCCGTGATCCAAAAGATGGGCTACATCACCGTGGAGTCGCTCAAGAAGCTCCCCGCCGGCAAGTTCTTCAACGACCTCTGCGGCTTCAATAAGAAGAACAAGTTGGGACTGAAGGCCCCCTCAATCGACGAGGTAAAGCGTTGGTGCGAAGGCGAATAAAAGACGAAAATTTTTAACTCACATAATTTAGTTAGCGTACTATGAGAAAGAAGATTGTAGCAGGAAACTGGAAAATGAATACCCTCCCCGCAGAGGGCGTTGAGTTGGCCAAGGGCGTTGTTGCCGGCCGCAAGGAGGTTTGCGAGTGCGTAAACTTCATCGTATGTGCCCCCTTCACCCACCTCTCGATGGTGGCCGAGGCCCTGAAGGGTTCGGATGTAGAGTTGGGTGCTCAGAACTGCGCCGCCGAGGCCAAGGGTGCCTACACGGGCGAGGTTTCGGCCTCGATGATTGCCGCCCTGGGTTGCAAGTATGTGATCCTCGGCCACTCGGAGCGCCGTCAGTACTACGGTGAGACCTCGGAGACCCTCAACCGCAAGATGGAGCAGGCCTATGCCAACGGCCTCACCCCGATCTACTGCGTGGGCGAGAACCTCGAGGAGCGCGAGGCCGGCAACCACTTCGCCGTCTGCAAGCAGCAGATCGAGGAGGTAGTCTTCAACCTCACCGAGGAGCAGTTCAAGAACCTGGTGATCGCCTACGAGCCGGTATGGGCCATTGGTACGGGCAAGACCGCCACAGCCGACCAGGCACAGGAGATTCACGCCTACATCCGCGAGGTGCTGGCCTCGAAGTTCGGTGCTGCAGCCGACGAGTGCCCCATCCTTTACGGTGGTTCGTGCAAGCCCTCGAACGCTCAGGAGATCTTCGCCAAGGCCGATGTAGACGGTGGTCTGATCGGTGGTGCCGCATTGAAGGCAGAGGACTTCCTCGGGATTGGCAAAGGCTTCTAATTTTTAATTTTTTAAGGCATTGCGGAGCATCGTGGCATCGCATGAAAATTCGTGGGGATCTTCCTATTATCAAGGCGTGTCCAAGTCGCTTGATCGCCCTTTCCATAATGCGGTTTGGGGCAAACCTCGGCTCTGAGTAAGCGGTAGATTGCCACAAATTTTCATGGTTACAAACCGCTTTCCGCAACGCCCTAAAATAAAAATTTTCGCAATGACGAGGTGTGTTTCAACCATGTAGGGTTTTGCCCTACATGGTTGAACTTTTTTATCACACCACGGGCCTTTTCGGGGAAACAAGATAGGAGTTATAGGAATTTTGAGAGGTATGGGAATTGTGGGAAATATGGGAAGTATAGAAAATCCCACAACTCATATATTTCCTATATCTCCCATATTTCCCATACCTCCCATCTGGCGATAAACCCAATTTGTTGTCAGGGGGCGTAACGCCCCTTTTGATTGGGGGCCGCTACCACAGATGGTTCACAAGCTCGTAGCCCCCTCCACCCAATTTGTTGTCAGGGGGCGTAACGCCCCTTTTGATTGGGGGCCGCTACCACAGATGGTTCACAAGCTCGTAGCCCCCTCCACCCAATT